>NZ_JYFT01000011.1:209922-210556 GCF_000931385.1 Pseudomonas sp. FeS53a | reverse complement strand
GCCCCACCCCAGGGGCATAGTCCCCGACTGATCATCGGGGGAGGGATAGGAAGCCGTGCCCACCCTTAGGCCGCGAGCCTGCAACGTAGATAGTGCTCCGCCCCTCCACACTCACTCGAACAGCCCGAACGGTATCCAGAGCTTCGAGCTCGCATTCACAAGGTTGGGCCGGGTGCAGTGATGATCGCGTCTGAACGGATCGAGAGGAGAATCCATGCCCAGCGTCATCGGCATCGACATCGCCAAACACACCTTTGACCTCGCCACCCTGCAGCCCAACGGCAAGTACCGCACCAAGGCCAAGCTGGCCAACGACAAAGCGGGCTTCGCCGTCTTGCGCGACTGGCTGAACAARCACAGCGAACCCGGAGCCTGGGTCGTGATGGAGGCCACCGGCATCCACCATGAAGCCCTGGCCGAATGGCTGCTGGAGCAAGGCTATCGGGTCTGTGTCCTCAACCCGGCGCAGATCGCCCACTACGCCCGCAGCCAGTTGCAGCGGGTGAAGACCGACAAGGTCGACGCCAAGCTGATCGCCGAATACGGCGAGCGCCACCAGGACGAGCTGCGCCCCTGGCAACCCGAGCCCCGTGCCGTAAAGCGCCTGAAGGCCCTGGTACGGCGCCTGGAGGAC
>NZ_JYFT01000011.1:140732-209822 GCF_000931385.1 Pseudomonas sp. FeS53a | reverse complement strand
ATGGAGGCCACCGGCATCCACCATGAAGCCCTGGCCGAATGGCTGCTGGAGCAAGGCTATCGGGTCTGTGTCCTCAACCCGGCGCAGATCGCCCACTACGCCCGCAGCCAGTTGCAGCGGGTGAAGACCGACAAGGTCGACGCCAAGCTGATCGCCGAATACGGCGAGCGCCACCAGGACGAGCTGCGCCCCTGGCAACCCGAGCCCCGTGCCGTAAAGCGCCTGAAGGCCCTGGTACGGCGCCTGGGGGATCTTCGCGAAATCGAACAGATGGAGCGCAACCGTCTGGAAGTGGCCGATGCCAGCGTGCAGGCCTCGATCCAGTCGGTGCTGGAACATGTCGGCCAGGAGATCGAAGAAACCCTCAAGGCCATCGACGACCACATCGACAACGACCCGGACCTGCGAGGCAAGCGCGACCTGCTGACCAGCATCGACGGAGTCGCCGACAAGACCGCCGCCCTGCTCCTGGCGGAGCTGGGCGACCCGCTGCGCTTTGCCAATGGCCGCGCCATCACCGCCTTTGCCGGGCTCAATCCACGGCTGCAGGAGTCCGGGAGCTACCGGGGGCAGACACGCATCTCCAAGATGGGCTCATCGCGCCTGAGGGCCGGCCTGTACATGCCCGCGATCAGCGCCCTGACCTACAACGAAGCGATCAGAGCCATGGGCGAACGGCTAAGGGAGCGGGGCAAGACCGGCAAGCAGATCGTCTGCGCAGCGATGCGCAAGCTACTGAACATCGCCTATGGCGTGCTGAAATCGGGCCAGCCGTTTGACGCAAAACTGGCCCTTGCTCACTAGCAATCAAGACGGTATCTACGACGCATCTCCAAGATGGGCTCATCGCGCCTGAGGGCCGGCCTGTACATGCCCGCGATCAGCGCCCTGACCTACAACGAAGCGATCAGAGCCATGGGCGAACGGCTAAGGGAGCGGGGCAAGACCGGCAAGCAGATCGTCTGCGCAGCGATGCGCAAGCTACTGAACATCGCCTATGGCGTGCTGAAATCGGGCCAGCCGTTTGACGCAAAACTGGCCCTTGCTCACTAGCAATCAAGACGGTATCTACGAATGGTGCGCAGAGCCCATCGTTGCCGGGCGCCTGAGGTTCGATGCGGTTCGCACGGCTCACCGCATCCTACGGGCGGTGCCCAGGCGCCTGGCGGGCGGCCCGCCGGTCCGCTATCGGGGCCAATCGCGACTCCGTCGGTGGGCTGAAGCCCACCCTACGAATGGTGCGCAGAGCCCATCGTTGCCGGGCGCCCGGGGTGCGATGCGGTTCGCGCGGCTCACCGCACCCTACGGGCGGCGACCAGGCGTCTGGCGGGCGGCCCACTGGTCCGCTATCGGGGCCAATCGCGACTCCGTTGGTGGGCTGAAGCCCACCCTGCGAATCGGGGTTCAGCGCGAGGCCTGGGCCTGCTCGGCCAGGGCGGCATCGAGGAAGCGCGGTTCGGCCCAGTCGCTCACCTGGAAGGGTTTGCGGATCAGCCGCTGTTCGGCGGCGAAGTCGACGCCCTTCTGCAAGCGGGCGAGGAAGTCGGCATCCAGGCGCGGGTCGAAGATCGTGTGGAAGCTGTCGTCCTTGAGGTCGGTGCCGAGGATCACCGGCGGGTAGCTGGCCAGGCGCGAGACCAGTTCGACGTAG
Source organism: Pseudomonas sp. FeS53a (assembly GCF_000931385.1). Classification (NCBI taxonomy): domain Bacteria; kingdom Pseudomonadati; phylum Pseudomonadota; class Gammaproteobacteria; order Pseudomonadales; family Pseudomonadaceae; genus Pseudomonas; species Pseudomonas sp. FeS53a. The sequence continues at coordinate 208,171 of NZ_JYFT01000011.1, read as the reverse complement.
GCCTGCTTGTGGTTGTCGTCGCGCAGCCACTCCACCGCCTGTTGCTGGGCCTTGACCAGGCGCGCGGTGATCTCGGGGTACTCGCGGACGAAGGCGCCCGTGCCCACCAGCACCGCCTGGGTGCTGCCGGCGCCACCCAGGTCGCGGGTGCTCAGGGGCAGTTCGGCGAGGCCCTTCTCACGCAGGGCGATGAGCCCGGCCAGGCCCCAGGAGGCGTCCACCTGCTTGGCCGCGAGGGCGGCGTTGGCGGCGTTGAAGTCGAGGTTGATCACCTTGTAGTCGCGTTCGGACAGGCCTCGGCTGGCCAACGCGTTGGCGAAGGACAACTGGTTGGCGGTGCCGCGGAACACCGCGACGCGCTTGCCCTTGAGGTCTTCCAGGGTCTTGATGCCCGAGCCGGGCACCACGCCCAGGTAGCTCTTCACGTCGCGGGCGGTGGCACTGAGCAGGCGGGTGTCGAGGCCGCTGGCCTTGCCGATGATGGCGGCCAGGTCGCCGAGGTAGGCGAAGTCCACCTGGCCGTTGGCCAGGGCTTCGTTGATCACCGGGCCGGCGCCCTTGAAGAACAGCCATTCGACGCGGATGCCGTCTGCGGCGAATTCCTGTTCCAGGATCTGCCGGCTGCGCAGCACGTCCACCACGCCACCGCCGCTGTGTTCGCTGCCGGCGCTGAGGTCGGGCACGGCGATGCGCAGGGTGCTGGGGGCGGCTGCCTGGGCAGGCAGGGCGAAGGTGCCCAGCCAGCCCGCCAACAAGGCGGGGACGAAGCGCCCGATGAGGCGCGGCAGGGAAAGGGACATGGCGTGGCTCCTGTGGATAAGGTCGATGGCGGCACCTTATCCACAGGCTGAACGGCAAATTAAATAATAAAAACTCATTCACTTATTCCCTGGATGCTTAAGTCAGCACTGCCGCACCCGCCAGGCCGGTATGCGCCGCGCGCATGGAAAATATTCGGCAAATGCATTTGCCGCCCTCCCCCGCCGCTCCCTATGAATAGCTCTTCTTATCCCTGGAACAGCAGAAGCCAACGCTTCTTATGCCTCCGGGAAATATTCATGGCGCGCCGGGAGACCCGATGAGCACGATCCAGACGCCGTTCCCCACCCTGCCCCTGCCAGCCGTGCGCCGACGCCCCCGGGTCGGTGCCGTGCTGCTGCCCTGGGCCCTGCCCGCCGCGCTCCTGCTGCTGTGGTGGCTGGCCGCGCGGGGCCAGTGGATGTCCGGGCAGATCCTGCCGTCCCCGGCGCTGGTGTGGCAGAGCGCGGTGGAATTCGGTTCCGGCGAACTCTGGGCGCACCTGTGGATAAGCCTGCAGCGGCTGCTGCTGGGCTTTGCCCTCGGCGTGGCCGCCGGCACCCTGCTGGGCACCTGGCTGGGGCTGTCGCGGCGGGCCGAGGCGCTGGTCTACCCGAGCTTCGTGGCCCTGGCGCAGATCCCCACCCTGGCGTGGATCCCGCTGTTCATGCTGCTGTTCGGCATCGGCGAGGCGCTGAAACTGGTGGTGCTGGTCAAGGCCGTGGTGGTGCCGGTGACCCTGCACACCCTGGCCGGCGTGCGCGATGCCCAGCCACGCCTGCGCGAGGCGGCGGCGGTGCTGCGCCTGCCGCCGCACCTGCTGGCCTGGCGCCTGGTCGTGCCGGCTGCCCTGCCCGCCTTCATGGCCGGGTTGCGTCTGGCCCTGGCCACCGGCTGGACCTCGCTGCTGGCGGTGGAGCTGCTGGCCTCCAGCGAGGGCATCGGCTACCTGATGGTCTGGGGCCGCCAGCTGTTCATGCTCGACCTGGTGTTCGTCTGCATCCTGGTGATCGGCCTGGTGGGCGCGCTGATGGATCGCGGCATCAACCTGCTCGACGCCCGCCTGCTGTTCTGGCCGCACCCGGCCACCGCCGAGCGCCCGCGCGGCCCGCGCCTGCGGGGCTGGCAGCGCTTGCAGGCGGCGGTGCTGCCCCTGGTGCTGCTGGCGGTGTGGCAGGCCAGCAGCAGCCTGGGCTGGGTCGACGCCAATATCCTCGCTTCCCCGCTGGAGGTGCTGCGTGCCCTGCACCAAGGGCTGCTGGATGGCAGCCTGCCCACGGCCATGGGTGCCAGCCTCAAGCGCACCGTGGCAGGCCTGGCGCTGGGGGGCGGCGCGGGGTTGGTGCTGGGCCTGCTGCTGGGGCTCTCCGCCCGTGCCGAGCGCTTCGCCGGCCCCAGCCTCTCGGCCCTGCGCCAGGTGGCGATCTTCGCCTGGGTGCCGCTGCTCACCGCCTGGTTCGGCCTGGGGGAGGCGGCCAAGCTGGCCTTCGTCGCCCTGGCGGCCTTCTTCCCCCTGTTCATCGCCACCCAGCGCGGCGTCCTGGCGCTCTCGCCGCAGCTCGGCGAGGCAGCGCAGGTGATGCGCCTCGGCCTGGGCCAGCGCCTGCGCCTGCTGGTGCTGCCGGGCGCCGCACCGGCCATCTTCGCCGGCCTGCGCCTGGGGCTGATCTACGCCTGGCTGGGCACCATCGGTGCCGAGTACTTCATGCCCTCGGACGGCGGCATCGCCAGCTACATGCTCGGCGCGCAGCAGCTGTTCCGCATGGACCAGGTGATGGCCGCCATGGTCCTAGTGGGCCTGGTGGGCGCGCTGCTGGGCACCCTCGGACAACGCATCGAAGCGCGCGCGACGCGCTGGAGAACCGCATGAACGCATTCCACCGGGTGTCGCCACCCGCCACGACCCGCGCGCCGACGGTGCGCTTCGCCGGGGTCGGCAAGGTCTTCGAGGTGGATGGCCAGGATTTCCAGGCCATCCAGGACTTCAGCCTGGATATCGAGGAGGGTGAGTTCATCGCCATCGTCGGCTCCAGCGGCTGCGGCAAATCCACCCTGCTGCGCCTGCTGGTGGGCCTGGACACCGCCTTCGACGGCCGCATCGAGGTGGACGGCCAGCCGGTGCGCGGCATCGGTGGCGAACGCGGCATCGTGTTCCAGGAGCACCGCCTGTTCCCCTGGCTGACGGTGGCGCAGAACATCGGCCTGGGCCTGGTCAACGAGAAGCTGGAACAGGGCGAGCGCGCCCGGCGCATCCAGCAGTTCGTGCAGCTGGTGGAGCTGGGCGGCTTCGAGGGGGCCTACCCGCACCAGCTCTCCGGCGGCATGGCCCAGCGCGTGGCCATCGCCCGGGGGCTGGTGGCGAGCCCGCGCATCCTGCTGCTGGACGAGCCCTTCGGCGCCCTCGATGCGCTGACCCGCCAGCAGATGCAGGACGAGCTGCTGGCCATCCGCGCGCGCCAGCGCATCACCACCCTGCTGGTCACCCATGACGCCGAGGAGGCCATCTACCTGGCCGACCGCGTGGTGGTGATGGCGCCCCGCCCCGGGCGCATCAAGCAGGTGGTGCCGATCGACCTGCCGCGCCCGCGCCAGCGCACCGGCCATGACTTCCACCAGGTGCGCGAGGCGCTGCTGCACCAGCTCACCGGCGATGGCGACTACCGCCCGCCGCAGCCGCCGAGGCTGGCCGACCTGCCGTTCGAATCCATCGCCCTCTGACCCTGGAGCCTCCATGAGCAAACGCCCGAACTTCCTGATCATCGTCGCCGACGACCTGGGCTTCTCCGACCTGGGCGCCTTCGGCGGCGAGATCGCCACGCCGAACCTGGACCGCCTGGCCTTCGACGGCCTGCGCCTGACCGACTTCCACACCGCGCCCACCTGCTCGCCGACCCGCTCGATGCTGCTCACCGGCACCGACCACCACATCGCCGGCATCGGCACCATGGCCGAGGCGCTGACCCCGGAGCTGATCGGCAAGCCGGGCTACGAGGGCTACTTGAACGACCGCGTGGTGGCGCTGCCGGAGCTGCTGCGCGAGGCGGGCTACCAGACGCTGATGTCCGGCAAGTGGCACCTGGGCCTGACCGCCGAGCGGGCGCCCCATGCACGGGGCTTCGAACGCTCCTTCTCGCTGCTGCCGGGGGCGGCCAACCACTATGGCTACGAGCCGCCCTACGACGAGACCACGCCGGGCATCCTCAAGGCGACGCCGGCGCTGTACGTGGAAGACGACCGCTTCATCGAGCAACTGCCGGAGGGTTTCTATTCCTCCGACGCCTTCGCCGACCGGCTGATCCAGTACCTGAAGGAGCGCGACCAGAGCCGACCGTTCTTCGCCTACCTGCCCTTCTCAGCGCCGCACTGGCCGCTGCAGGCGCCGGCCGAGGTTGTGGATAACTACCGGGGCCGCTACGACGCCGGGCCCGAGGCGCTGCGCCTGGAACGCCTGGAGAAGCTCAAGGCGCTGGGGCTGGTGGCGGCGGATGTGGAAGCGCACCCGGTGCGGGCGATCAGCGCCGAGTGGGACGCGCTGAGCGAGGCGGAACGCCAGGTGTCGGCGCGGACCATGGAGGTCTATGCGGCGATGGTGGAGCGCATGGACTGGAACATCGGCCGGGTGCTGGACTACCTGCGCCAGCAGGGCCTGGAGGACGACACCTTCATCCTCTTCATGTCCGACAACGGCGCCGAGGGCGCGCTGCTGGAGGCCTTCCCCAAGTTCGGCCCGAACCTGAAGAGCTTCCTCGACCAGCACTACGACAACAGCCTGGAGAACATCGGCCGCGCCAACTCCTACGTCTGGTACGGCCCGCGCTGGGCCCAGGCGGCCACGGCGCCGTCGCGCCTGTACAAGGCCTTCACCACCGAGGGCGGCATCCGCGTGCCGGCGCTGGTGCGTTATCCACAGCTGCGGCGGCAGAAGCAGGTGAGCCACACCTTCGCCACGGTGATGGACATCACCCCGACGGTGCTGGACCTGGCCGGCGTGCGCCACCCGGGCACCCGCTGGCGCGGCCGCGAGGTGGCGCCGGTGCGCGGGCGCTCCTGGCTCGGCTACCTCTCGGGCGAGACGCCCCAGGTGCACGACGGCAGGACGGCCACCGGCTGGGAGCTGTTCGGCATGCGCGCCATCCGCCAGGGGCACCTGAAGGCGGTGTACATCCCCGCGCCGGTGGGACCGGAAACCTGGCAGCTGTACGACCTGGAGAAGGACCCGGGGGAAATCCACGATCTGGCCCAGGAGCGGCCGGAAGCGCTGGCCGGGCTGATCGAGGCCTGGCAGCGCTATGTGGACGAGACGGGGGTGATCCTCAGCGAGTCGCCGTTCCAGCCGTAGGGCGAGCGCGAAGAATGGGGGCGCAGGGTGGACCGTGGTGGCGATGAACCTGTAGGGGCGAATTCATTCGCCCAAGGACCGCATAGCGGTCCCATGGATTCCGAAAGGCGGGCCTGCGGCCCGCTTGGCGGCTGAAGCCGCCCCTACGGCACGAAGCCCGCATGGCCGGGTGGCTAGACCTGCACGATGCGGTTCTTGCCGCTGCGCTTGGCGGTGTACATGGCCTCGTCGGCGCGGGTGTAGAGCTGTTCGAGGGTGTCGCCGGGGCGCAGGGTGGTGAGGCCCTGGCTGAGGGTGACGTTGAACACCTTGCCGTTGGCGCTGAACGACAGCCGCTGCACTTCGCGCTCCAGGCGCTCGGCCACCTGCAGGGCCTGGGCCGGGTCGCAGCCGGGGAACACGGCGGCGAACTCCTCGCCGCCGATGCGGCCGAAGTGGTCGACCCGCCGCAAGGCACCGGCGCCGCACTGGGCGATGCGCTGCAGCACCACGTCGCCCACCTGGTGGCCGAAGGTGTCGTTGATCTGCTTGAAGTCATCGATGTCCAGCAACAGGAAGGCCAGGGAGCGCTCGTAGCGTTCGGCGACGTCGAACTCGCGCTGGGCGCATTCGAAGAAGTGCCGGCGGTTGCTGGTGCCGGTCAGCACGTCGGTGGTGGCCAGGCGCTGCAGCTCGGCCTCCAGGGTCTTCTTCTCGGTGATGTCTTCGGCGATGCCCACCACCAGGGTGGTCTGCCCGGCCTGGCCCTGGCGGCTGACGAAGCACTTGTCGCTGAGCCAGCGCACCTGGCCGTCGCCACGGATGATGCGGTACTCGCGGGCCTCGATGGCGCCCTTCTCCAGCACCTGGGCGAGGCTGCTGGCGGCGTACTCGACGTCGTCGGGGTAGATGCAGTTGCGCCATTCGTTGACGTCCACCATCAGCAGCTCGGCCGGGCGGCCGAACAGGCGCTCGTAGTGGGGGCTGACGTAGACGATCTTCTGCGCCTCCCAGTCCAGCGCCCAGAGCACGGCGTTGACGCTGCCCAGCAGCACGTTGAACAGCGCCTCGCGTTCGCGCAGGCGCTCCACCTCACCCCGGCTGTGCAGCAGCGCCAGGGTGAGCTTTTCCGCCTCGCTGGGTATTTCGTCCAGGTTTTCCATCCGTCCCATAGCCTTCCTTCGCGTCCTCGATCGGGTTGAGCCCGCCCATCCCGGGCAGGCGGGGCAAGGCCGAATCAAGCATGGCTCTGGTGGCGGGTGGCGGCAAAACGGTTGAGGAGCCGGTGTAGGACGAACACCGCAAGGAGGGTGACGAAGACCGCTACGCAAACCGAACTGAGCCGATAGGCCAGGCTGAACATCATGTCGTGACTCGGCGTCAGGTATTGACCGAAAACGATGGCCAAAGTTGTCAACGCGCCGAAGCCAACCCCCTGTGCACCCTCCAATACGTGCACCCGGGCACAGAAAAACGCGGCGATCCAGTACAGCGAGGTGACGAGCGGTAGTACGTCGTAGTGGTCGTAGAGCAGCAGTTGCAGGCTGAGGGCGATGACGCAGCCGAGCAGGGTTCCGAGGGCGCGGATACGCCCGGCGAAGCGGATGCCGTGCCAGTGCATCGGAAACAGCACCAGGATCGAGGCGATCTGGGCCGACAGCGAGTCCCTGAGGTCGAGGGTCTGGAAGAGCATGAAGGACAGCGTGGCGAGGCTGGCGCCAAGCACGGCCTCGTGGCGCCGGCTGGGCAGGTCCTTCTCCGGGAGGACGCGGGGTGCGCGCGGTTCGGCGTCGGGGAAGCAGTAGAACATCAGCCAGGCGATCAGCACCGTGAGGCCGGCGGCCACCAGGTTGCTGGCCACCAGGTCGTAGAGGTGGGTGTCGGGGTAGCTGGCGAAGTGCAGCTGCATGGAGAGGAACACGCAGCCCAGGGCGCCGAACAGGAACAGCGGGCCACGCGCCATGAGGGCGAAGCGCCAGAAGAAGGCGAGGAACACCAGGGGCACGATGAGCAGCGGGCGGTCGCCGAACAGGCCGTAGATGACCAGTGTCTCCAGGCTCACCAGCACCGCCTGGGCGAGGAACTGGCGGATCAGGTGGGCGTTGAGGGTGGGCACCAGGCCGAGCAGCAGCATGGGGTAGACGCAGAAGAAGGAGCCGTTGTCCCAGTTCATCAGCTTGCAGATGAACAGCCCGAGGGTGCCGCCGCAGGCCAGTCGCAGGCACTGGCGCAGGCCGTTTTCGTCGAGGGCGCGCTTCATTGTCGGACTCAGTAGATGTAGTGGAGCCAGGCGATGAGGCGGATCTGCGCGCGGCCCAGGGCGCTGGCCAGCGGCGAGTCGTGGGGGTAGAGCTGCACCGTGGCCTTGGCGCCGCTGGGCAGGGGCGCCTCGGGCGCCTGCTCCAGCACCACGTGCAGGCGCTGGCGCTGGGCATCACGGACCCAGCGGTCGGAGCTGGCGGGGGCGGCCAGGTCGCCGTTGGCATCGAGCTGGCCCTCGCGCACGCCGGCGTCGATAGCGCTGACCCGGGCCGGGAAGATGTGCCCCGGCCAGGCGTCGAAGACCACGGCGGCGGCATCGCCCGGGCCGACATAGCGCAGGGCCTTTTCGCGGAAGTCGGCACTGATGTCCACCTCGTCGGCCACCAGGGCCGCCACCGGGGTGCCGGCGGCGACGTAGGCGCCCGGCGAGAGCTGCAGGTTGCTGACCACCCCGGCACGCTCGGCGCGGACCTCGGTGTAGGCCAGTTGCAGGCGGGCCTGCTCCAGCTGGTTGCGGGCCTGGCGCAGGCGCAGGTTGTCGGCGCCAGCGGTGCCCCGGCGGGCCTCCTGCTCGCGGATGCGTGCCTGGGCGGCGAGGACGTCGGCGCGGGCGGCGCTGCGGCGCGACTCGGTCTGTTCGTAGAGCTGGCGGGAGACGTGCTGGGTCTGCACCAGGCGTGCAAGGCGGTCGGTCTCGCGCTCCAGCTCGCGGGCGGTCACCTCGGCGGCGTGCAGCGAGGCCCGGGCGGCGGCGAGGCCGGCGTCCAGCTCGGCGTTGTCCCGCGCGGCCGCCTCCACGGCCAGCTCGGCGGCGGCCACGGCGAGGCGATAGGGCTCGGGGTCGAGGCGGAACAGCACCTGGCCGGCCTCGACGTGGCGGTTGTTGGCCACGGCCACGTCCAGCACCTGGCCACTGACGCGGGGCGCCAGGCGCACCACCGGACGGGTCAGCTGGGCCTGGGGCGTGACGGGCATCCACAGGTCGGCGGCGAGGAAGTAGGCGAACAGCAGGACGAAGGCGACGATGGCGGCGCGGACCCGGCGCGCGAAGCGTTGATCGGGGGTCATGAATTACCTCTGGCGGCGCTGGACGAACAGGCCGCAAGGCCACGGAACGGGCCGGAAGGCGGCACACCAGCGAAATGGGAAACAGTTCGGCACCGCAGTATATTGGGCCGCTTTTCCCTGATAATCCGCGTCCCCAGAGAAGCAGCCTTGCGCGAGGAGTAACAATGGACACCCTGAACAGCATGCGTGTGTTCGTTCGCGTCATCGAGACCGGCAGCTTCACGGCCGCCGCCCAGGCCCTGGACCTGTCCACCGCCCAGGTGTCGCGCCTGGTGTCGGAGCTGGAGCAGCAGCTGCAGGCCCGGCTGCTGCACCGCACCACGCGGCGCCTGGGGCTGACGGAAGTGGGGGAGCGCTACCTGCAGCGCTGCCGCTCGATCCTCGACGAGGTGGACCAGGCCGCTGCCGAGGCGCGCGGGGCGCACCTCAAGCCCAGCGGCCGCCTGCGGGTGCACACCATGACCGGCCTCGGCCTGCAGCACGTCACCGGGCTGGTGGCCCGCTACAGCGCGCTGTACCCGGAGGTGGTGGTGGAGCTGACGCTGTCGCAGCGCAACCCCGACCCCATCGAGGACGGCCAGGACGTGGTGCTGACCTTCGCCCGCGAGCTGCCGGACTCCCAGCGCATCGCCCAGTCCCTGGGGCAGATGTACAGCGTGCTCTGCGCCTCGCCCGACTACCTGGCCCGCCACGGCGTGCCCAGCGGCCCGGCGGACCTGCGCCGGCACCGCTACCTGCGCCTGCTGGACCCGCTCTACCAGGACAACTGGACACTGAGCGACGAGCACGGCGAATACGACGTGCTGCCGGCGGAGGCCTTCCAGGTGAACGTGGCCGAGTCCCTGGCGCGAGCGGCCCAGGCCGGCATGGGCTTCTGCCTGCTGCCCTCCTTCGTCGCCTGCCAGCCGTTGCGCGAAGGCAGCCTGCTGCGGCTGTTGCCGGAACACCGCCTGCGCGAGCGCAACATCTATGCGATCTACCCGTCGCGGCATTTCATCGACGCGAAGATCCGCACCTGGGTGGACTTCCTCAAGGCCGAACTGCCCCCGCTGTTCGCCCAGGACGACGCGGTGCTGGACGACCCTCGGCACTGGGCTCGACCGAATTCATTGTTGCGCTAGAAGCAATTGTGATTCACCTGCCTGGCGGTTTTTCCGGGTGGGGCCGGCGCCTAAGATGGCCCCCGTTCCCAGATGCATCCCGCCGAGGATCACGCCATGCACCGCAATCTCTTCATTACTGCCAGCTTCGCCGCTTTCGCCCTGTCCTTCGCCCAGTTCTCCTTCGCTGAAGAGTCCTCCGCCTTTGTTGCGCGAAATGCGCAGTATCAGCAGCGCGCCATCGACGCCGCTCACGAGCAGGCCGTCGCCCGCCAGGGCGCCGAGCAACCGGCCGACACCGCCCAGGACAGCTGATTGACCGCGTTTCCTTCCTTCCCTGACCTCCTGACACCGGGTATCCGCTCCTAACCCGCCCGGTGTCTTGTTCCAGCCGCCCCTCCCCGGGCGGCTTTTTTTGCGCGCTTCATCGGGTGGAGGGCGTGATACGCGGGCATGAAAAAGGCCGGCATGTGCCGGCCTTTCCATAAACCGCTGGACCTCAGGCAGTCGCCGGGCGCAGCGAGTAGGTCTTGAGCTGCTCGGCGAAGTCCCGCAGGGACTGGATGCCGCTGGCCTCGGCCTCGTGCACCCACTGCTTGATGGCTTCGAGCATCTCGTGGCCGTTGGCGCTGGTCTTGGCCCAGATGTGCTGCAGGGCCAGGCGCTTCTCGTAGATGGTGCGCAGGGCCTGGCTCTGCTCCAGCATGGCGGCGATGCGGGCGTGGTGGCCGTCGTCCAGCAGGCTGGTCTCGCGGGAGAGCAGGCGCTTGGCGCGGCGGAACAGGTGGCGGACCGACTCGTCGGCCTTGGCCAGCTCCTGCTTCACCAGCGGGGCGATCACCAGGCGGCGGTACTGGGCCATGATCTGGAAGCGGTTGTTGAGGATGGCCATGGCGGTGTCCATGTCCAGGTTGCCCTTGCCGGCTACCTGGTGGGCGATGGGCGCGACGCGCTGCACCTTGGCCAGGCCGAGCAGGCTGAACAGCTTGATCCAGGCCCAGCCCAGGTCGAACTCCCACTTCTTCACCGAGAGCTTGGCGGAGTTGGGGTAGGTGTGGTGGTTGTTGTGCAGCTCTTCACCGCCGATGAGGATGCCCCAGGGCACCAGGTTGGTGGCGGCGTCGCGGCATTCGAAGTTGCGGTAGCCGATGGCGTGGCCGAGGCCGTTGATGACGCCGGCGGCCCAGACGGGGATCCACATCATCTGCACGGCCCAGACGGTCATGCCGGCGGCGCCGAACAGCGCCAGGTCGATGATCGCCATCAGGGTCACGCCACCGATGGGGTAGCGCGAGTAGACGTTGCGTTCGAGCCAGTCATCCGGGCAGTTCTTGCCGTAGATGCGCAGGGTCTCCTCGTTGCGGGCCTCTTCGCGGTAGAGTTCCGCGCCGCGCCGCAGCACGGTGGACAGGCCCTTGTGCACGGGGCTGTGGGGATCGTCCACGGTTTCGCACTTGGCGTGGTGCTTGCGGTGGATGGCCGTCCACTCACGGGTGTTCATGGCGGTGGTCATCCACAGCCAGAAACGGAAGAAGTGCTTGAGGGCCGGGTGGAGTTCGAGGGATCGATGGGCGGAGTAGCGATGCAGGTAGACCGTGACGCTGACGATGGTGATGTGCGTCATCACCAGGGTGACTGCCACGAGCTGCCAGGCCGACAGGTCGAGAAAACCGTTGTACCACATGGGGTGCATAACCTCGGGGGAAGAAGGAACGAGATCTGCCCGCGATGATTTGTCGGACAAACGACCTCATTATCCCCATGCTTCGTGAGAAAACCATCCTGTTCTTTAGATAAGAAAGAGATGAATGCGCGTTCATCTATAATGCGCAACCGATCACAAATCCGACACGGCCCCGACCACCCCATGAGAGCCCGATTCAGCGCCATGCGCGTGGTGTTGCCCTACTTCCTGCTGTCCTGCCTGTGGGTCATCTTCAGTGATCGCCTGCTGCGCCAGCTGCCGCTCGGCGATGCCCAGCGCGACCTGCTGCAATCGGCGAAGGGCCTGTTCTTCGTACTGCTCAGCAGCGCCTTCCTCTACCTGCTGATCTGCCTGTACCTGCGCCGCCTGAGGGCGTACCTGCAGGCGCGCCGGGAGCAGGACGCCAGCCTGCGCCAGGCGGCGGCGGTGTTCGACAGCACCCAGGAAGGGGTACTGGTCACCGACGCGGAGCAACGCATCGTCCACGTCAACCGGGCCTTCGCCCGCATCACCGGCTACAGCGAGGAGGAGGTGATCGGCCGTACGCCGATGCTGTTCAAGTCCGGCCGGCACGATGGAACGTTCTACCAGTCGATGTGGAACGCCCTGGCCAACCGCAACGAGTGGAGCGGGGAGATCTGGAACCGTCGGCGCAACGGCGAGACCTACCCGCTGTGGCAGAACATCCGCGCCATCCACGACGAAGACGGGGCACTGACCCACTACGTGGCGGTGTTCTCCGACATCAGCGCCATCAAGCGCTCGCAGAACGAGCTGGACTTCCTCGCACACCACGACCCGCTGACCGGCCTGCCCAACCGCCTGCTGTTCACCGAGCGCGTGGAGCACGCCCTGGAGCGCGCCCGTCGGGAAGGCAGCGAGGGCATCGTGGTGCTGCTGGACCTGGACCACTTCAAGCACATCAACGAAAGCCTCGGCCACAACGTCGGCGACCAGTTGCTCAAGGCCGTGGGCGAACGCCTGGGGCCGCTGGCCGAGGGCGGCATGACCCTGGCCCGGCTGGGAGGCGACGAGTTCGGCCTGCTGGCCGAGCGACGCAGCGCCGAGCAGGCCGCCGATCTCGCCGGGCGCATCCAGCAACGCCTGGAGGCCCCCTTCGAATCCGGCGGCCGCGCGCTATTCATGAGTGCCAGCCTGGGTATCGCCCGCTTCCCGGGGGACGCGACCAACGTCGAGCAGGTGCTGCGCAACGCCGACTCGGCCCTGTTCAAGGCCAAGAGCGCCGGGCGCCAGACGTTCGCCTTCTACAGCCAGGACCTCACCGAGCAGGCCCGCCAGCGGGTGGAGCTGGTCAGCGCCCTGCGCCAGGCCCTGGAGCGGGACGAGCTGCGGGTCTACTTCCAGCCCATCCACGCCCTGGCCACCGGTCGCCTGCTGGGCGCCGAGGCCCTGGTGCGCTGGGAGCACCCGCAACGCGGGCTGGTGCCGCCCGGCGAGTTCCTCCCGGTGGCAGAGGAAAGCGGCCTGGTGGGCGCCATCGACGCCTGGGTGCTGGAGCGCGCCTGCCGCCAGATGCAGGCCTGGAGCGAGCGCGGCCTGGCGCTCTCGTTCATCTCGGTGAACGTCTCCTGCCGCCTGTTCAGCCGGGGCGAGCTGGACACCCGCGTCGCCCGTGTCCTCAAGGAAACCGGCCTGGAGCCGGGGCGCCTGGAGCTGGAGATCACCGAAAGCGCGGTGATGGAAGACCCGGACACCGCCCTGGAGCTGCTCCAGCGCCTCTGCGCCCTGGGCGTGCGCCTGGCCATCGATGACTTCGGCACGGGCTATTCCTCCCTGCAGCGCCTCAAGCGCCTGCCGGTGCAGAAGCTGAAGATCGACCAGAGCTTCGTGCGCAACCTGCCCCAGGACCAGGACGACATGGCCATCGCTCGCGCGGTGACCGCCCTCGGCCACAGCCTGGGCCTGCAGGTGCTGGCCGAAGGCATCGAGCGCCAGGACCAGATCGAGACGCTGCTGGGCCTGGGCTGCGACCAGGGCCAGGGCTACCTGTTCAACCGCCCGCGCCCGGCGGCGGAGCTGGAGGCGGAGTGGTACCAGGTGACCCACCCGCAGGAGCACCCGGGGCAGATTCCGCTGATCTGACGCCAACCTGCCTGAAAGTTATATAAAAATTCTTAAATAGTATTTTTAAGAATATTTGCGCCTTGCTTAAATGCGCCCACGCCACGCGAACAACCTGTTCATCGACGCGGGGCCCCTCATCAAGGAGCAAGATCATGAGCGCAACCCTCCGTAGCATCGACGGGCAGGACGAGGCCAGCATCCTGCGCGAAATCCAGAGTGCACTGAACGGCCTGCGGTTCGGTGCCGTCGAGATCACCGTCCACAACGGGCAGGTGGTCCAGATCGAACGCAAGGAAAAATTCCGCCTGCAGCAACCGGCCAAGCACGGTTGAGACACAGGCCCGACTGGACCACCGGAGGGCTGCCGCGCCGACCACCTCGGCGGGCCTCCCGCACGTCGCCGCTCGGCCGTGCCCAATAACAACACCAATCGCCGACACGAATTCCCAGGAGCTTCCATGTCCATCCGCCGTTTCGCCCTGGCCAGCCTGGCCGGTGCCCTGCTCTCCACCCTGGTGGTCGGCCCCGTGGCCGCCGCGACCGAACTGCTCAACGTCTCCTACGATCCGACCCGTGAGCTGTACCAGGCCTACAACGCCGCCTTCGCCAAGCACTGGAAAGCCCAGGGCGGCGAAGACGTGAAGATCCAGCAATCCCACGGTGGCTCGGGCAAGCAGGCCCGTGCGGTGATCGATGGCCTCAAGGCCGACGTGGTGACCCTGGCGCTGGCCGGCGACATCGACGAGCTGCAGAAGCTCGGCAAGCTGATCCCCGAGAACTGGCAGGCACGCCTGCCGGACAACAGCACCCCCTACACCTCGACCATCGTGTTCCTGGTGCGCAAGGGCAACCCCAAGGGCATCAAGGACTGGGGCGACCTGACCAAGGCCGGCGTGGAAGTCATCACCCCGAACCCGAAGACCTCCGGCGGCGCCCGCTGGAACTTCCTGGCCGCCTGGGCCTGGGCCAAGAAGCAGTACGGCAGCGACGCCAAGGCTCAGGAATACGTGCAGGCCCTGTACAAGCACGTGCCGGTTCTCGACACTGGCGCCCGCGGTTCGACCATCACCTTCGTCAACAACAACATCGGCGACGTGCTGCTGGCCTGGGAGAACGAAGCCTTCCTGGCCCTCAAGGAGCAGGGTGGCGAGAACTTCGAGATCGTCGCGCCGAGCCTGTCGATCCTCGCCGAGCCGCCGGTTTCCGTGGTCGACAAGAACGTCGACAAGAAGGGCACCCGCAAGGTCGCCGAAGCCTACCTGCAGTACCTGTACAGCGAGGAAGGCCAGCGCATCGCCGCGCAGAACTTCTACCGCCCGCGCAACGAGAAGGTCGCTGCCGAGTTCGCCAACCAGTTCCCGAAACTGGAGCTGGTGACCGTGGACAAGGACTTCAACGGCTGGAAGGAAGCGCAACCGAAGTTCTTCAACGACGGCGGCATCTTCGACCAGATCTACCAGGCGCAATGACGCGCCGCTGAAGCAGAAACAAGGGCGGGTTCCAATCCCGCCGGGACAAGGGGAAGCGCGAGCTTCCCTTTGCCGTGCCCGGGCCAGCGACGGCCGGCATCGGGCTTGAGCGTTCCAACGCAGAAAAAGGACAGATGATGTCTCGACGTATCTCCCCCGTCATACCCGGCTTCGGGCTGACGCTGGGCTACACGCTGGTGTACCTCAGCCTGCTGGTCCTGATCCCACTGGGTGCCATGTTCCTTCGGACCTTCGACCTGAGCTGGACCCAGTTCTGGGGCATCGTCAGTTCACCCCGTGTGCTGGCCGCGCTGAAGCTGAGCTTCGGCACCGCGCTGGCCGCCGCCGTGATCAACGGCCTGATCGGCACCCTGCTGGCCTGGGTGCTGGTGCGCTACGACTTCCCCGGGCGCAAGATCATCGACGCCATGATCGACCTGCCCTTCGCCCTGCCCACCGCCGTCGCCGGCATCGCCCTCACCGCGCTGTATGCGCCGGCCGGCCTGGTCGGCCAGTTCGCCACCGACCTGGGCTTCAAGATCGCCTACACCCCGCTGGGCATCACCCTGGCGCTGACCTTCGTCACCCTGCCCTTCGTGGTGCGCACGGTGCAGCCGGTGCTGGCCGACATCCCCCGCGAGGTGGAAGAAGCCGCCGCCTGCCTGGGCGCCAAGCCGCTGCAGGTGTTCCGCCACATCCTCCTGCCGGCGCTGCTGCCCGCCTGGCTGACCGGCTTCGCCCTGGCCTTCGCCCGGGGCGTGGGCGAGTACGGCTCGGTGATCTTCATCGCCGGCAACATGCCGATGAAGACCGAGATCCTGCCGCTGCTGATCATGGTCAAGCTGGACCAGTACGACTACACCGGCGCCACCGCCATCGGCGTGCTGATGCTGGTGGTCTCCTTCATCCTGCTGCTGCTGATCAACCTGCTGCAGCGCCGCATCGAAACCCCCTGAGGAGGCCGCCATGAGTTCCGCTACCCTGACCGCCGCCTCCGCCAATGCCGCCCGTCGCGGCAACCCCTGGGGGCGCTTCGCGCTGATCGCCGCCGCCTGGCTGGTGTTCGCGCTGTTCCTGCTGCTGCCGCTGTACATCGTCCTGAGCGAGGCGCTGAAGCAGGGCTTCGGCACCTTCTTCGAAGCCATCATCGAACCGGACGCCCTCTCCGCCCTGAAGCTGACGCTGATCGCCGTGGGCATCTCCGTGCCGCTGAACCTGGTGTTCGGTGTCGCTGCCGCCTGGTGCGTGAGCAAGTTCGAGTTCCGTGGCAAGAGCATCCTGGTCACCCTGATCGACCTGCCCTTCTCCGTCTCCCCGGTGATCGCCGGCCTGATCTACGTGCTGCTGTTCGGCGCCCAGGGCTACTTCGGCAAGTGGCTGAGCGACCACGACATCCAGATCGTCTTCGCCCTGCCCGGCATCGTCCTGGCCACCGTCTTCGTCACCGTGCCCTTCGTCGCCCGCGAGCTGATCCCGCTGATGCAGGAACAGGGCACCCAGGAGGAGGAAGCCGCGCGCCTGCTGGGCGCCAACGGCTGGCAGATGTTCTGGCACGTGACCCTGCCCAACATCAAATGGGGCCTGATCTACGGCGTGGTGCTGTGCACCGCGCGGGCGATGGGCGAGTTCGGCGCGGTGTCGGTGGTGTCCGGCCACATCCGCGGCGTCACCAACACCCTGCCCCTGCACGTCGAGATTCTCTACAACGAGTACAACCACGTCGCCGCATTCAGCGTCGCCAGCCTGCTGCTGCTCCTGGCGCTGTTCATCCTGCTGCTCAAGCAGTGGAGCGAAGCCCGTCTGTCCCGCCTACGTCACGCCGACGCGGAGGAGTAACCCATGTCCATCGAAATCCGTAACGTCAGCAAGAACTTCAACGCCTTCCGCGCGCTGAACGCCATCAACCTGGACATCCAGAGCGGCGAACTGGTCGCCCTGCTCGGCCCGTCCGGCTGCGGCAAGACCAC
This sequence comes from Pseudomonas sp. FeS53a, assembly GCF_000931385.1. NCBI lineage: Bacteria > Pseudomonadati > Pseudomonadota > Gammaproteobacteria > Pseudomonadales > Pseudomonadaceae > Pseudomonas > Pseudomonas sp. FeS53a. The sequence continues at coordinate 191,399 of NZ_JYFT01000011.1, read as the reverse complement.
CCTGCTGCGCATCATCGCCGGCCTGGAGACCCCGGACGCCGGCAACATCGTGTTCCACGGCGAGGACGTCTCCCAGCACGACGTGCGTGATCGCAACGTCGGCTTCGTGTTCCAGCACTACGCCCTGTTCCGCCACATGAGCGTGTTCGACAACGTCGCCTTCGGCCTGCGCATGAAGCCCAAGGGCGAGCGCCCCAGCGAGCCGGAGATCGCCGAGAAGGTCCACGAGCTGCTGAACATGGTGCAGCTGGACTGGCTCGCCGACCGTTACCCGGAGCAACTCTCCGGCGGCCAGCGCCAGCGCATCGCCCTGGCCCGCGCCCTGGCGGTGAAGCCGAAGATCCTGCTGCTCGACGAACCCTTCGGCGCCCTCGACGCCAAGGTGCGCAAGGAGCTGCGCCGCTGGCTGGCGCGCCTGCACGAGGAGATCAACCTGACCTCCGTGTTCGTCACCCACGACCAGGAAGAAGCCATGGAAGTGGCCGACCGCATCGTGGTGATGAACAAGGGCGTGATCGAGCAGATCGGCGCCCCGGGCGAGGTCTACGAGAACCCGGCCAGCGACTTCGTCTACCACTTCCTCGGTGACTCCAACCGCCTCTACCTGGGCAGCGACGAGCACGTGCTGTTCCGCCCCCACGAGGTGTCCCTGTCGCGCCAGGCAGTGGACGAACACCGCGCCGCCGAAGTGCGCGACATCCGCCCGCTGGGCGCCATCACCCGCGTCACCCTGAAGGTGGACGGGCAGGACGAGCTGATCGAGGCCGAGGTGGTCAAGGACCACGACAGCCTGGTGGGCCTGGCCCGCGGCGAGACGCTGTTCTTCAAGCCCAAGGCCTGGCAGGCCGCGTCCTCGCTCTGAGCCGGTGACCCGCAAGCCCCTCCCCGGAGGGGCTTTTTCATGGGCGCGCGACCCTGGGCGGGGTGGACCCCGCTCAAGCGAACGCCCAGGGCGCATGGACAGCAGCGACCGGCTTGCCCGGGTTATCCACAGACCGCCTCGGCCGAGCGCTTCAGCCCCAGGTACTGCAGCTCGGCGAACAGCACCACCGCCAGCGCCTGGGCGATGACGAAGGCCTGGCCCCAGAAGGTCGGCTGCACCCAGCCGCTGGCCAGCAGCAGGAGGCTGTCCACCACCCAGGCGGCGTTGACGGCGATCACCGCCCACACCGCGCGCCGGTCCAGGGGCGCGCGGCGGGCCATCCACAGCAGCACACCGCACCAGGGCAGCATCAGCAGGCCGGCGATCTGCAGCAGCGCGAGGGGCAGCCCCAGCAGGGCCGACAGGGGCGCCGCCCCCAGGCAGAGCAGCAGGCCGGCGCCGCCGCTGAGCAGGGCATCGAGTTGCAGGACACGGCGGAGCAGAGGATTCGGTTGCACGGTGTTCATGGCGAGTCTCCTGGCTGGACGAGGCGGCGGCGAAGGCCACTGCCGACGGGCCGAGGATTCGCCGTCCCGCAGCATCGCGTCGATTACCTGGCAGGTAATGGCCAGCCCTACCAGCCTCGACTATCGTCGCTGCCATGAACGCACCAACTCTCCCCATCGGCGCCCTGCTGCGCCACTGGCGCCAGCGCCGCCGCCTCAGCCAGCTCGACCTGGCCTGCAGCGCCGACATCTCCACCCGCCACCTGAGCTTCGTCGAGACCGGACGGGCCCAGCCGAGCCGGGAGATGCTCCTGCACCTGGCCGAGCACCTGGAGATTCCCCTGCGCGAGCGCAACCGGCTGCTGGCCAGCGCCGGCTTCGCCCCGCTCTACCCGCAGCACAGCCTCGACGACCCGGCCCTGGACGCCGCCCGCCAAGCCATCGGGCAACTGCTCAAGGCCCATGAGCCGAACCCGGCCCTGGCCATCGACCGGCACTGGAACCTGCTGGCCGCCAACGACGCGGTGATGGCGCTGGTGGCGGGTGTCTCGCCGGCGCTGCTGGTGCCGCCGATCAACGCCCTGCGCCTGTCGCTGCACCCCGAGGGGCTGGCGCCGCGCATCCTCAACCTCGGCACCTGGCGCGCCCACCTGCTGGCGCGCCTGCGCCGGGACCTGGAGGCGAGCGGTGACGAGGCCCTGGCCGCCCTGCATGCCGAGCTGGCGGCCTACCCGGCGCCGCCCAGCGCAGAGACGCCGAGCGGCGATGCGGTGCTGGTGCCGCTGCTGCTGGACACGCCGCTGGGGGTGATCCGCTTCATCAGCACCATCACCGTGTTCGGCACGCCGGTGGACATCACCCTCTCGGAGCTGGCCCTGGAGACCCTGTTCCCCGCCGACCCGGAGAGCGCCGAGCGCCTGCGCCAACTGGTTCGACCGTCGGAATGAAGGCCCCGCCGGCACCAAATCACTCTTTCGGGTAATTCCGTCCATCCCGCGTCGCAGTAGGCTGTGCGCGCACCGGGCGGGCCCCGTGGGCCCGTCCTTCGTCTGCTCACAACAACAAGAAAAGGAGCACGCCGGGATGCTTTCAGACGCTCTATCACGCGCTTTCATCGGATTGCTGCTGGGCCTTGCCGGGGCCGGGATGGCCCTGGCCGCCGAGCTGGCCCCCATCGACCAGATCCAGGTCCACGCCTGCCGCGCCACCAGCAGCCTGCTGCTGTACCGGGGCGAAGGTTTCCAGGAGACCCACAAGGCCCGCTTCGAGGCCGACCTCCAGGCCCTGGATGCCGCGTTCCAGGCGGTGCCGCAGCCCAGCGACGGGCTTCGGCAGAAGTACCGCGCCCTTGTTACCCAGCTGCAGCAGGGTGTTTCCTACGGCCACAACGAGGAGGACGTGCCCTGGCGCTTCCCCCAGGAGCTGGCCAAATCCCTGCGCGACCTGCTGATCGCCGCCCGCGCCGCGCCCGGCAACACCCCCCAGGGCGAGCTGCCGGCCAAGGTCGAGTACCTCGCCGTGCAGTACCTCAGCCGCGCCTACATCGGCACCTTCGAGATCGCCCGGGAGAACGGCGACACCTACATCGGCCAGGACGAGCGCACCCTGCTCCCGGCCATCGACGCCCAGCTCCAGCCCCTGGACAAGGCCGACCCGGTGGTGGGCAAGTTGAAGACCCGCTGGGGCTTCCTCAAGGCAGCGCTGGCCGACATGAACAGCCAGAGCAACACCCTGGTCAGCGCCTCCGGCCGCCCCTACGCACCGATGATGGTGGACCGCCACGCGCGCTCCATGAGCACCCAATTGCTGGCGGCAGGGGGTTGAGGGAACGGGTCGCAGCGCGGGTTATCCACAGCTGAGCCTGCGACCGATCGCGGATGAGTCCGCTCCCGCAGGGGCGCGAGGATCGACCGGGCGCAGGGTGGACGTCGCTTTTCACGTCCACCATCGGTGTGGCGGGTGGCACCGACGATGGACCGATGAAGCGCGGTCCACCCTGGCGCGGGTTATCCACAGAGCGGCTCAGGCGGTGGCCTTTTTCTCGCGGATGCAGGTGGGGCCGGAGCGTTCCTCGATGGCGCGCTCCACCTCCTTGCGCAGGCCGAGCATGAAGCCCAGTTCCGCCACCACGAACAGCGGGCCCACCACCAGACCCATCAGGTCGTCGACGAAGGCGGGCTTGCGGCCCTCGTAGTAGTGGCCGATGAACTGGATGACCCAACCGACGAAGAACAACCCCAGCCCGGCGCCCAGCCACACGGCGGTGGACTGCACGGCCAGGTGCTGGCCGGCCCAGAGGCTGAGGCCGAGCAGCGCGGTCATCACCACGCCGAAGCGCGTGTCGAGGCGGAAGTAGAACAGCGCGGCGGCCAGGGCCACGACGCTGGCGGGCGACAGCCACAGGCCGGCGACGGGCAGGCCCGGGCGGGACAGCAGCACGGCCACGGCGACCACGATCATGGGGATGCCGATGAAGTGGCTGAAGATGTTGCGCCGGTCGCGGTGGTAGTCAGCGTACTGGCTCAGGTGATCGATGAGGGTTTTCATTGTTGTTTCCTCGGGTTCGGGCAGTGCGGTCGATAATGGCGCCTGCACTGGCCTATCCTCTGTCACCTAGCCGACAAACCCCAGCCCGCCATGCCCGAACTTTCCGACTGTCACCAACGCCTGCTCGCCGGCCACTGGTTCGCCAGCCTGCCGGAGGCCTTCCGCGAGGCCCTGCTGGGTGTCGCGCGCCCGCTGGAACTGGCGGCGGGGCAGCGCCTGTTCCGCCGCGGCGATCCGCCGTGCGGCCTGTACGCGGTGCTGGGCGGGGCGATCCGCGTGGGCGGCAGCACGGAGAACGGCAAGGAAGCGCTGCTGGCGCTGGTGGAGCCGCCCCACTGGTTCGGCGAGATCTGCCTGTTCGACGGCCAGCCGCGTACCCACGACGCCTTTGCCGAAAGCCCCAGCCACCTGCTCAACGTGCCCCAGGCGGCGCTGCTGCGCCTGCTGGAACAGCACCCGGCCCGCTGGCGCGACATGGCCCTGCTGATGAGCCAGAAGCTGCGCCTGGCGTTCATCGCCCTGGAAGAGATGAGCCTGCTGCCCGCGCCCCAGCGCCTGGCCCGGCGCCTGCTGCTGATTGCCGAGGGCTACGGCGAGGCGGACGGTCAGCGCCGGGTGATCCACCTGGCCCAGGAGCAACTGGCGCAGATGCTGGCGATTTCCCGGCAGACCACCAACCAGATCCTCAAGGAGCTGGAGGCGCTGGGCCTGGTGCGCCTCACCTACGGCGGCATCGAGCTGCTGGACCTGGACGGCCTGCGCCAGCGCGCCGCTGGCGGGCGCTGACGGCTCAACCCTGCACCAGCCACTGGCGGGCCCATTCGGCCCAGGCATCGCAACGGGCCTGCTGCCGGGCGTGACACGCCGACCATTCCGCTTGCAGCGGCGCCAGCACCTCGCCGACCGCCTGGCTGTCCCGGTCGAGCCGTTGCAGGGTTTCGCCGAGCGGTGCCAGGGCGGCCACCCCGTCGACCAGACCCTGGTCCTGGCTGGCCAGGTGTTCGACGGCGGCGGCGGTCTGCTGGCGGATGTCCTCGGCCATGCGCCCGACTTCCTCGGTGGCCTGGGCGGTGCGTGCCGCGAGGTTGCGGACTTCATCGGCCACCACGGCGAAGCCGCGCCCGGCATCCCCGGCGCGGGCGGCTTCGATGGCGGCGTTGAGGGCCAGCAGGTTGGTCTGGCTGGCGATGGACTGGATGCTCTGGGCCACCTGCTGGATGGCTTCGCTGCGGGTGGCCAGGGCCTCGACCCGCTGGCGCCCTTCCCCGCTGCGCGCCAGTTGGGCGGTGAGCCGCTGCTGGGCGGCCTCGAGGGTGGCGCGCCCCTGTTCGACCGCTTCGCGTACCTGCCGGGTGGCGGCGTCGAGCCCCTCGGCGTGGGGCAGCGGCTGTGCCTCGGCGGCTTCATCCAGCAGCGCCTGGGCGTGTTGTCGGTGGGTGTGCAATCGGGCGCGCGCGTCGGCCAGTTCGGCCTCCAGTTGCCGCCGCTCGGCGGCGTCCTGTTCCAGGCGGCGCTCCCGCTCGAGACGGGCATCGGCGGCTGGATCGATGAGCGGGGTCGGCTCTTCCGGCACCTTCCACGGGCCCAGCCAGGGCCACAGGGCGAGGATCAGGTAGGCCGGCACGCTCCAGGCCAGCGGCACCTGCCAGCGGCCGTAGACCAGCATCAGCAGGGCCAGGCCCAGGGCGTGGAGGATGAAGGCGTAGGGATGGCGGGCATAGGCGGGATGCATGCGGGCCTCGGCGGTTCTTGTTATGGGTAGGCATTCTGGCTGCTCGGCCGGCCCCTCGCCAGCACGGGCAGCCGCCGGGGCCGCGCTCAGCGGGACAGGCCCTCGCGGTACTGGCTGGGGCTCTGCCCGGTCCAGCGCTTGAAGGCACGGCTGAAGCTGCTGGTGTCGGCAAAGCCGAGCAGGTAGGCGATTTCGCTGATGGAGCAGCGCGGGTCGCGCATGTGGGCCAGGGCCAGGGCGTGGCGGGTGTCGCTGAGGAGGTGCTCGTAGCGGGTGCCTTCGTCGGCCAGGTGGCGCTGCAGGCTGCGCAGGCTGAGGTGCAGCGTCTGGGCGATGCCTTCGGCGGAGGGCTCGCCGTTGGGCAGGCGCGCTTCCAGGCAGGCCCGTACGCGGCTCGACCAGCTCGGGGCCTGCAGGTGTTCGAGGGTGCGCTTGAGCACCGCTTCGTTGTGTTCGGCCAGCTCGGGGTTGGCGCCTTCCAGGGGCCGCTCGAAGTCGGCGCGGGCGAACTCCAGGCGATTCTCCTCGGCAGCGAAGCGCAGCGGGCAGCGGAACACCTGGTGCCAGGGCGCCGGGTCGGCGGGTTCGGGGCGACGCAGGTGCACGGCCAGGGGGGCGTAGTCGCGCCCCAGGCGGTTGCGGCAGGTGCGGACGTAGAGCGCGGCGAAGGCGTCGATGGCTTCATCGGCCGGGGCGGGGCCATCGACCGGCACCTGCAGGTGGAAGGCGTAGCGTTCGTCTTCCAGGTGCAGGCGGAGGCTGAGGGCGTCGCTGACCACCCGGTGGTAGCGCTCGATGCGTTCGAACACCTCGCGCAGGCTGGCGCTGGCGATCAGGGCGTAGCCCAGAGCGTGGAAGGTGGTGGGGCCGACGAAGGCCGAGACCCGCAAGCCGAGGGCGGGGTCGCCACTGGCGGCGACGGCCAGGTGCCAGAGGCGGGTGGTGGCGGACAGCGGGTAGCGGGCGTTGGGGTCGTCCATCAGCGCCGGGTCCAGCCCGGCCTGCCGGCAGAGGGCGGCGCTGTCGAGGCCGAGGGCGTCGAGCTGCTTGCGCAGGGCGCGGGTCCAGCTGGCCAGGGTGGTGGGTTCGGCGCTCATGCAGGTTGGCGTGTCCGGTCAACAGGTTGGCGTGCTCGGTCGGGCGGCACCGCCGGGGCGGCGGCACAGTGGTGCCCACAAGACGGACAAGAGGATGTAAGCATGCCCCCGATCACCGCAAGCCCCACGCCCCTCGATGACCCGCAGCGATCAGCCCACATTCGCGAAGTGGTGATGGCCCGTGGCGCCGAGTTGCGCCAGCGCTACCCCTTTCTGCGCCACCAGGACTTCATCGGTGCGGCGATCCTGGCCTTCGCCCTGGCCGGGATGGTGGGCTCGGCACTGCTCTACCTGAACGATGTGCTGCCTGGGTGGGCGTGCCTGCTGCTGAATGCGTTCTTCGCTTCGCTGACCCACGAGCTGGAGCACGACCTGATCCACAGCATGTACTTCCGCAAGCGCAAGGTGCCGCACAACCTGATGATGGCGCTGGTGTGGCTGGCCCGGCCGAGCACCATCAACCCGTGGGTCCGCCGGCACCTGCACCTGAACCACCACAAGGTCTCCGGCACCGAGGCCGACATGGAGGAGCGCGCCATCACCAACGGCGAGCCCTGGGGCATCGCCCGGCTGCTGATGGTGGGCGATAACGTGATGTCCTCGCTGATCCGCATGCTGCGGGCCAGGAGCTGGGAGCACAGGAAGTTCATCCTGGTGCGCACGCTGAAGGTCTATGCACCGCTGGCGCTGCTGAACTGGGGCACCTGGTACGTCTTCCTCGGCTTCCACGCCATCAACGGCGTGAGTGCGCTGCTGGGGGCGCCGGTGGCCTGGTCGGACACCACCCTGGCGGTGATGCACGGCGTGGACATCGCGGTGGTGGTGCTGGTGGGCCCCAACGTGCTGCGCACCTTCTGCCTGCACTTCGTCAGCTCCAACATGCACTACTACGGCGACGTGGAGCCGGGCAACGTGATCCAGCAGACCCAGGTGCTCAACCCCTGGTGGCTGTGGCCGCTGCAGGCGTTCTGCTTCAACTTCGGCAGCACCCACGCGATCCACCACTTCGTGGTGAAGGAGCCCTTCTACATCCGCCAGATGACCGCGCCGGTGGCCCACCGGGTGATGCGCGAGATGGGGGTGCGCTTCAACGACTTCGGCACCTTCGCCCGCGCCAACCGCTGGCGTGCCCGCGAGCAGGAACGCCCGCTCCAGGCCCACACGGCCTGACCTTCCGCCCCAACCTTGGATGGGCCGCCGTGCGGCCCGTCTGCACGTACTATCGCTGCCCGCTGGCCGAGCCCCTCGACCCGCTTCCTGCCCCCGTGAACGACAAGAGGTAACGGCATGAAAACCTGGATCTGTGTGGTCTGCGGCCTGATCTACGACGAAGCCAAGGGCTGGCCCGAGGAAGGCATCCCGGCCGGCACGGCCTGGGGCGATGTGCCGGAGGACTGGGTCTGCCCGGATTGCGGCGTGGGCAAGGCCGACTTCGACATGCAGGAAATCTGACCCCTCCGGGGCGCCTCTAGGCGCTGCGCGCGCCGTCCAGGCAGTCGTCCACCCACCGACGGCTGCCCTGCAACACTGCTTCCTGCGCGGGCTGGCTGGCCAGCATGCGCGCCACCACCAAGGCACCGACGCACTGGGCCAGCAGGGCCCAGGCCAGGTCGCCATCCTCGAGGATCGACGCCCAGGCGCGCTGCAGTTGCAGCAGCCAGTGCTCGGCCGTTTCCCTGACCACGGCATCCGCCCGGGCGATCTCGGCCCCGAGGGCGGGAATGGCGCAGCCGGCGGCCGGGTCCTGCACGTGGGCCAGGCTCAGGTAGTGGTGCAGGCAGCGCTGCAGGCGGGCACGGTCGAAGCCCGGTTCGCGCGCGGCCTGGCCGATCAGGCTGCCGGACAGTTCGCGCTCGACCACGGCGGTGAAGAGGTCGTCCTTGGAGGGGAAGTGGCTGTAGAAGGCGCCGCCGGTCAGGCCGATGGCCTTCATCAGGGCATCCACGCCGGTGCTGGCGAAACCGCCGCCCTTGGCGATGGCGCCACTGCTTTCCAGCAGTTTCTGGCGGGTTTCTTCCTTGTGGCTGGGGGAGTAACGCATGGGGCTTTCCTCGCTTGACGCTGGCGCGGACTGTAGCATAACGTCCGTTCACCTAACGACCGTTTACCCAAGGTGATCCGCGATGACCCGTCAGGACAATACGAACAAGGTGGTGCTGGTGATCGGCGCCGGGGACGCCACGGGCGGAGCCATCGCCAAGCGTTTCGCCCGCGAGGGCTACATCGCCTGCGTGACCCGCCGCAGCGCGGACAAGCTGCAGGCGCTGGTGGACGAGATCCGCGCCGAAGGCGGCCAGGCCTTCGGCTTCGGCTCGGACGCTCGCAAGGAGGAGGAGGTGAACGCGCTGGTGGAGCAGATCGAGCGCGACATCGGACCGATCGAGGCCTTCGTCTTCAACATCGGCGCCAACGTGCCGTGCAGCATCCTCGACGAGACGCCGCGCAAGTACTTCAAGATCTGGGAAATGGCCTGCTTCGCCGGCTTCCTCACCAGCCAGGCGGTGGCCAAGCGCATGGTCACCCGCGAGCGCGGCACGCTGCTGTTCACCGGGGCCACGGCGGGCCTGCGCGGGGCGGCCGGTTTCGCCGCCTTCGCCGGGGCCAAGCACGCCATCCGCGCGCTGGCCCAGAGCATGGCGCGGGAGCTGGGGCCGAGGAACATCCACGTCGCCCATGTGGTGGTGGACGGTGCCATCGACACGGCGTTCATCCGGGACACTTTCCCCGACCTCTACGCGCGCAAGGACCAGGACGGCATCCTCGACCCCGCGCACATCGCCGACAACTATTGGTTCCTGCACAGCCAGCCGCGGGATGCGTGGACGTTCGAACTCGATCTGCGCCCCTGGATGGAACGCTGGTGATTACTGACGACCGGCTGCGCGACGCTCAGGCGTTGTTGGCGTGACGCCGTGAAATGCTCATTGGCAGACGCCAACTCCGCTTTCCCGACGCCCCGCCGCCTAGCCTGAGTGCCGCTCGCTCGGCCTCGACTCCGTAGCGTTATTCGAAGGACAAAAAATGAACAAGAGCGTCGAATTCTTCTTTGATCTGGGCAGCCCGGCCAGCTACCTGGCCTGGACCCAGCTGCCGGCACTGTGCGCCCGCCACGGTGCAGCGCTGCGCTACCGGCCGATGTTGCTGGGCGGGGTGTTCCAGGCCACCGGCAACGCCTCGCCCATCAGCGTGCCGGCCAAGGGGCGCTACACCCTGGTGGACATGCTGCGCTTCGCCCGCCGCTACGGCGTGCCGATGGTGTTCAACCCGCACTTCCCGATCAACACCCTGGCCCTGATGCGCATCGCCACCGGCCTGCAGCTACACGAGCCGGAGCGCTTCGAGGCGTACCTGGACGCGGCCTTCCGCGCGCTCTGGCAGGACTCGAAGAACCTGGGCGATCCGACCGTGCTGGTGGCCGTGCTGGAAGGGGCTGGCTTCGACCCGGCGGCCGTGCAGTCACTGGCGGCCGAGGCGGAGGTGAAGGAGGCGCTGAAGGCGGCCACCGAGGAGGCGGTCAGGCGCGGGGTGTTCGGGGCGCCCACCTGCTTCGTGGGCACGGAGATGTTCTTCGGTCAGGACCGTCTGGACTTCGTCGAGGAGGCCCTCAGGCCTGCATGAGGCGGGCCGGCAGGCGGTCCAGCAGCGAGGGGTCGAGGCGCAGCAGGCGGGCGGAGCGCTCGTCCAGCAGGTCACGTGGGGCGGCGTTGGCGGGCAGGCGCAGGAGGCCGGCGCAGAGGTTCATGGTCAGCGCCTCGCGGGAGAACACGCCGCTGCCCAGGCCGTAGAAGGCCGCCACCAGTTCGCGCAGGCCGAAGGGCAGGCGCCAGCGGATGCGCAGGGCGGAGCCGAAACCGGCGGCGCGCTTGCGCATCACGGTTTCCAATGCATCGTCCTCCAGGGTGCCGCCGGCGTCCTGCCAGTCCTGCAGGCTGCGCAGCAGGGCCAGTTCGCCCATGTTGTGCAGCAAGCCGGCGGTGTAGCAGAGCTCGGCATCCAGATCGAGTTCGCTGGCCATCCAGTAGCCCAGCTCGGCGCTGCGCTGGGCCTCGCGCCAGGCGATGTCGGCCAGCTCGGCCAGGCGCGGGTCGCGCAGCCGGGCGTTGCGTTCCAGGGCCATGCCGAGCACGAGGTTGAGCACACGGGTCACGCCCAGGCGCTGCAGGGCCTGGGTGAGGGTCTGGCAGGGCGTGCCCAGGTGCTGGGCGGCGCTGTTGGCGGCAGCGATCAGCCGGGCGGTGATCTGCGGGTCGCGGGAGAAGACTTCGTCGAGGTCACGCAGGTCGAGGTCGCTGGCCTGCAGGCAGCGGCTGACGGCGTCGCGCACGTCGCTGAGCAGGGGTGCGCCCTGCCCTTCCTCGCGCACGCTGTCGAGGTATTCCTCCAGGGTGGCCACCAGCAGCGGTGCAGCCGGCTCGCGGCCTTCGCCGGCGGGCAGCAGGCTGGCCAGGCGCTGGCGCAGGCTCTCGGCATTGAAGGGTTTGCCCAGGTAGGCGGACGGCGCCAGGGGCAGCACGGCACGCACGCTACCGGCATCCACCCGGGCGCTGATGAGCACGAACGGCAGCATGGGGGTGCGCGGGTGGCGACGCAGCTGGCGCAGCAGCTCCAGGCCACCACCGCCCTGCAGTTCACCGTCGGCGATCACCAGGTCGGGCAGGCGGCGCTTGCAGCGCGCGAGAGCGGTGGGCGCGTCGGCGACACGGACGAGGCTGGCGTCGGCGCGGATATCCAGCACCAGCTGGGCGAGCAGGTCGGCCGTCCACGGGTCTGCCTCGGCAATCAGGACTTCCGGAACCTTGGCGTGGGCGGTCATGGATACCTCGGGCTACTGCGGGAGCGCCGTGAGTGAGTGCGACGGAGTTGGCAAAAAAGAAGGCGACAAGTCTAAAGCGCCGATGAAGGGCTGAGTAGTGGCCTGATGACATATTGACCGACTGGTTGAAATCGGCTTGATCCGAGGCAAAAAAAGACCCGCCGAAGCGGGTCTCAAGTACGCCTGGCTGGTGAGCCTCAGGCGAGTTCGTCGAAGCACTCGGCGACGATGGCCAGGCCCTTGTCGAGCTGGGCATCGGGAATGGTCACCGGCATCAGGAAGCGGATCACGTTGTAGTAGGTGCCGCAGGACAGCAGGATCAGGCCTTTCTCACGGGCGCGGGCCACGATCTTGCCAACCAGCTCGGCAGCGGGCTTGTGCACGTCGCCGCCTTCGAACAGTTCGATGGCGATCATGGAGCCCAGGCCGCGGACGTCGCCGATGACCTTGTGCTTGGCAGCGATGTCACGCAGGCCGGCCTTGAGGCGCTCGCCAACAGCCTGGCTGCGCTCCAGCAGTTTCTCTTCGTCGAACACCTTCAGCACGGCCAGGGCCGCGGCGCAGGCGATCGGGCTGCCGGCGTAGGTGCCGCCCAGGCCACCGGGGGCGATGGCGTCCATGATCTCGGCCTTGCCGCACACGCCGGAAATGGGGAAGCCGCCGCCAACGGATTTGGCGAAGGTGGTCAGGTCCGGGGTGATGCCCAGTTGCTCGGTGGCGAAGAAGGTGCCGGTACGGCCAGCGCCGGTCTGCACTTCGTCAGCGATCAGCAGGATGCCGTGCTGGTCGCACAGGGCGCGCAGGCGCTGCATGAAGGCCTTGGAGTTGACGTAGAAGCCACCCTCGCCCTGGACCGGCTCGATGATGATCGCGGCGATGTCCTGGGGCTGGGCGTCGTTCTTGAAGATGCGCTCGATGCTGGCGATGGAGTCGTCTTCGCTCACGCCGTGCAGTTCGCACGGGGCCAGGGCACGGAACACGCCGCCGGGCATCAGGCCCATGCCGGCGGAGTACGGAACCACCTTGCCGGTCAGGGACAGGGTCATCATGGTGCGGCCGTGGTAGGCGCCGGTGAAGGCGATGACGCCGGCACGGCCGGTGGCGGCGCGGGCGATCTTGACGGCGTTTTCGACGGCTTCGGAGCCGGAGGTGACCAGCAGGGTCTTCTTGGCGAAGTCACCCGGTACGCGCTTGGCGATCTCTTCGCAGAGCTCGATGTAGGGCTCGTAGGCCAGTACCTGGAAGCAGGTGTGGGACAGCTTGGTCAGCTGCTCCTGGACAGCGGCGATCACCTTCGGGTGCAGGTGGCCGGTGTTCAGTACGGCGATGCCGCCGGCGAAGTCGATGTACTCGCGGCCATCCACGTCCCAGACGGTGGCGTTCTCGGCGCGCTCGGCGACGACCGGGTGGATCTGGCCAACACCACGGGCTACAGCGGCGGCACGGCGTTTCAGCAGGGATTCGTTCTTGCTCATGTCTTCCTCACGGCCGCTCATCGGGCGGCGCAGTCTCAAGGATGAATACCCCCGGTGGGCGCTTGCGCAGCATTCGATGATCGACTGCGCAGGCCCGCCGGAGGTTCGTCGGTTCAGGTTGTGGAGCTGGGGCGCCGCGCGCTCTTTCGCGCCTTGCCCCGTCTTTGCATCAGGTTCAGATCCCGCCGAGGCAGAGGTACTTGATTTCCAGGTAGTCCTCGATGCCGTACTTGGAGCCTTCGCGACCCAGGCCGGAGGCCTTGATGCCGCCGAACGGCGCCACTTCGTTGGAGATCAGGCCGGTGTTGATGCCCACCATGCCGTATTCCAGCGCCTCGGCCACGCGGAACACGCGGCCCAGGTCACGGGCGTAGAAGTAGGAGGCCAGGCCGAACTCGGTGTCGTTGGACATGGCGATGACTTCGGCCTCGTCCTTGAAGCGGAACAGCGGGGCCAGCGGGCCGAAGGTCTCTTCCTTGGCGACGGCGGCGTTCTTCGGTACGTCGACCAGGATGGTCGGCTCGAAGAAGGTGCCGCCCAGGGCGTGGGGCTTGCCGCCGGAAACGACCTTGGCGCCTTTGCTGACGGCGTCCTGGATGTGTTCCTGGACCTTGGCCACGGCCTTCTCGTCGATCAGCGGGCCGGTGGTGACGCCGTCTTCCAGGCCGTTGCCGATGTTGAGCTTGGCCACGGCAGCCTTGAGCTTCTCGACGAAGGCGTCATACACGCCGTCCTGCACGTACAGGCGGTTGGCACAGACGCAGGTCTGGCCGTTGTTGCGGTACTTGGAGATCAGTGCGCCTTCGACGGCGGCGTCCAGGTCGGCATCGTCGAAGACGATGAAGGGGGCGTTGCCACCCAGCTCCAGGGACACCTTCTTGATGTCCTGGGCGCATTCGGCCATCAGCTGGCGACCGATCTCGGTGGAACCGGTGAAGGACAGTTTGCGCACGGTGGGGTTGCTGGTCAGCTCGCTGCCCACTTCACCGGCGCTGCCGGTGACGACGCTGAACACGCCTTTGGGGATGCCGGCGCGCTCGGCCAGTTCGGCCAGGGCGAGGGCGGAGTACGGGGTCTGGGAAGCAGGCTTGAGCACCATGGTGCAGCCGGCGGCCAGGGCCGGGCCGGCCTTGCGGGTGATCATCGCAGCGGGGAAGTTCCACGGGGTGATGGCCGCGGTCACGCCGATGGGCTGCTTGATAACGATCAGGCGCTTGTCCGGCTGGTGGCCGGGGATGACGTCGCCGTAGATGCGCTTGGCTTCTTCGGCGAACCATTCGATGAAGGAGGCGGCGTAGGCGATCTCGCCCTTGGCTTCGGCCAGCGGCTTGCCCTGCTCCAGGGTCATCAGGCGGCCCAGGTCGTCTTGGTTGGCCATCATCAGTTCGAACCAGCGACGCAGCTTGGCCGCACGCTCCTTGGCAGTGAGGGCACGCCAGGCCGGCAGAGCACGTTCGGCAGCTTCGATGGCACGGCGGGTCTCGGCAGCGCCCATCTTCGGAACGGTACCCAGGATCTCACCCGTGGCCGGGTTGTTGACCTTGATGGTCTGGCCGCTGTCAGCGTCCAGCCAGGCCCCGTCGATGTAGGCTTTCTGGCGGAACAGCGTGGCATCTTTCAATTGCATCTCTGTCTCCTTCGCACCGGTTACAAGGAGCCGGGGTCCGTTGTTTTTGTTCGGCCAACCCCAGGATTGGCCAGGAAAGGAAGTCGATTGCAGCAGCCGGGCTTGGCAGTGCAAGGGGCGTTTGAAATCTCAAACGAATGCTAGGGCCAGAGGGATCAAAGGGCAATACTACGTTCGATAAAACAGACAAAAAAATGAGCACCCGTCGGGTTTTGCTGTGCAGAATCCGTTACGAGGAGCGTGCGCGTTCAATATTCAGAACACACCACGCAAAATGGACTCCGACGTCACGTGCAGGTATGATTGCGCGCTCTCAAGCATCCGTAGCTCAGCTGGATAGAGTACTGCCCTCCGAAGGCAGTGATCATCGAGTTGAGAAGGGTGCAGGCTAGTGGTCAAATAGTTCGCCGCAACACATACGCACCTGTAGCTCAGCTGGATAGAGTATTGCCCTCCGAAGGCAAGGGTCGTGGGTTCGAATCCCGCCAGGTGCGCCATATCCTCTTGATTCAATGGCCTTTTTCTAAGGCTTCGCCGCTTCCGCTGCTGAATCGGCGCCCTCCAGCAAAATTCCCTTGATGCCAGCTCTCAGGCTGCGATGAGCACTGCCCTCAGTGTCATCTAGCGGCGGCTTTTCAGGCTGTGCCAATTCTGTGCCCAAAGCGTGCCGCACGGTGAGATGGCATGCCGGTTACTTCGCAGAGATTGAGTATTAGCCACAATCAGGCACAACTCCCAACCCATCTGAAAGCACCTAAGCAGAAGGGGCCTTTCGGCCCCTTCGTTACTTTAGTTGTTGAGCATGCTCTCCAGCTTTTCGATCAGGAAGTCCAGCGGGCTGCGCCCCTCCAACCGTTTCTCGAAGACCTCATTACGGTGATAGGCGACCCAGGTATCGAGCGCCTGGCGGTTGTTCTTCTCGTAGCCGGAGCCAAGGATGCAGACCAGTTCATTGCCGTTGGGGCTCTCGAGGTAGTGGCTCATGGCAGAAGCCAAATGCTTCAAGTACTGGTGTTCACGAGCTTCCATCGCCAGATGCAGGTGCGTGACGTTGCTGCGGTTGATCAATTTCATGTGAGTACTCCTCAGTCCTTCAAATTGGCTTGGATCAGATTGTCGAAGGCGCTTCCGTCACGTCGGGTCAAGTTAGGCACGTAGCGCGAGTAGACGCGGAACAGCATCTCTGTAGTTGTGTGGCCCATCTGCCGGGCAATCCACTCCGGGTTTTCGCCTGCAGCCAGCCAAAGGGTCGCAGCCGTATGGCGGGTCTGGTAAGGGCGTCGCTGGCGCAGCCCCAGATGACGCAGCAGCGGAAACCAAACCCTGTTGTTGATGTTGCGGTACGAAAAAGGCGTACCTTCCCGAGAACAGAAGACGAACTGACCACGCCCCGTCTTCTTCTGCTGATCGAGCAGGGCCTTGTACACCGGGCCAGACATGTCGATTTCGCGTTGCGAGCCGTCATTCTTCGTGTAGTCGAGCCGGCCACCGACCCAAGTTTCGCGGATAAGGATTTGCCGCCTCTGAAAGTCGACGAATTTCCACTGCAGGCCGTCGACTTCTCCCGTGCGCATCCCGGTGAAGAAGCGCACCGTGTAGTAGTTGCGGAAGTCCTCGCGCACGGCACCGAGAATCTGCAGCACTTCATCCAGAGTGAATGGCTCCACATCGGTCTTGGGAACCTTCAGCGATTTGATGTTGAGGTACGGTGAAGTAAACTCGAACCGGTCAGCCGCCTCACTAAGGATCATGCGCAATGGCGTCATGATGTGGTTGATTCGCGTCGCTGACAGAGCCTGCCCCTTCAGCCCGGGAACTTTGCCGAGTGCCGAGCGGAAGGACAGGATTTCTGCCTTGGTGATGGCGCTGACTTCTTGTCTGCCGAATGTTGGTAGCAGGTATTTATCAAGGGTCTGACGTACCGTCGTTGTATGTGTGTCGCGCCACTCCACACGCTTTTCGTCGAACCAGCGTTCGGCGAAGTCCCTAAATGGTGGAGTCTTCAATATCGCGCAGCCAGCCCGCAGTCTTGCGAACTCCTGAACCTTGCTGCTTTGCGGAAAGTAAGTGGCATAGTCGAAGCTTCCCAGCGTGATTTCTGCCTCAATACGCTCAAGGATTTTCTCCAGCTTTTTTCGGTTGGCCGGCGTATCAGGCAACGTGGTTTGCTCACGGCAGCGTTTGTCCAGATAAGTGAAGTCGAAGAACAACTTCTCGTTGTCGGCACGGGCACGAATCTTACCCATGGCAAATGCCTCCGCCGGCCATAGGTATCAAACTGGAGGTGCGGGAATGCTTCTGCATGTCCTTTTCGATGGCCTCCCAAATGAACAGGATCTTTCGACCACCAAACGGGCGGAAGTAATGGATGCCTTCGAGCAGTACCGAGTCCTTCAGGCGGTTACGGATGGTGCGCACGTCGTACTTCATACGCGTGGCCAGCTCCTCGGTGGTCAGATAGGTGTGAGACATAGCAATGCCCTCTCTGCTAAATTGAACGACAGTGGATTCTTATGAGCTCCTGATAGCCTATAATGATCTCCTGCAGATCAATATAACGCTCATTTTGAGCTTTGCAAGAACAAAATGATCTCTAGAAGATCATTTTTTTGGAGATTGAGATGGTCAAGTGCCATTTATCTCGCCTACTCGGTGAGCGGAAATTGAAGATAAGTGACGTGGTTAGGGACACGGGGATCAACCGCGGAACCCTCACGCGGCTCTATCACGAGACCGCGCAACGGGTGGAGCTCAAGGACCTGGAGACGATCTGCCAGTACCTGAACTGTGAGGTGGGTGAGTTGCTGGAACTGCAGGATGATCCGGAGGGCTGAATGCCCTCCGGACTTGGTCAGGCACGGAAATGCCAGTCGATGGAAGCCATCAGCATCAGGTAGCGCAGGGCTGCGCCGGAGTGATGGTTCTGCTTAGCCTCACCCTTCAGTTCAAGTTTCGCCCTGATGCCCAAATGTGGACTCGCTACATCGCTATTCTCTGGCGCGTGCTGACTGAACGGCCGACGAGTGTTTCCGAATTGCTGACGCCAGTAAGACTTGGCAGCCTTGGGTTTGCTGATGTCGTACACGATCAGCTCGATAGATCGAGCGTGAATACCTATGGCAGTCAGCAGCCACAAATAGTCCTGAGCATGTTCCTCGTCACGATCGCGCTGGAATCGCAGGGTGGTTTCCGTCGTCCAGCAGCGCTCAACAAAATCATCAATCACGCGTTGGGCACGTTCGCTGTCGGGGCCTTCGAGCAGTTCGTATAGGCGCTGGGCGTAATCGGTCACTGCCTCCCGGCCCCCATGTTTCGGAGGCGAGGGTAATAGCGAGATATCGGATGGCTCGATGGCATGCACAGCGGGTTGTAGCCTATGTTTCGGCCTTGAGCTGTTTGCACCGTGACGTTGCTGCATGTCGCGAATATAGCGAGCTCGCTCCAGCATTAGTGCGCGCTCCTCAGCAGCGAACTCGACCCAGTCGAGATTGATCTCTCGACCTGTCTGTTCGGCATATGAGGCATACGCCAGCATCGACTCGATGGCCTGAATTCGCTCGATCGCCCAGTTCTGCTCCAATTGCTGAACTTGATATCGAGATGCTTTGTGTCGAGTACGTTTGCGCTCTTTTAAAGGCCTGACCCGACCGATGATGCTGAGTAGCGAGCGGCACTCGATAGGGATGCCGTCACCGTGCTCAGTGCTCATGGTGGGTTGGCTCACCTCGGCTATCCTGGCGACGTTTGAGGCGTTGAATGGCCAATGTTTAGGATTCCACTGCCACATCATTGCCATGATCTGAGGCAGGCTATGGACGTAGTGCAACAGCGTAGTTTTTGGACTGCCGTGACCGAGGATGGCACTGACAATATGAACGATTCGCCGAGTCGGCCCCTCGCTAGGCAATAGAGCTCTGCGCAATCTGAGGTCATTCCTTAGCCAGCGCGTGGTTAGGGGAAGATCATGGAAAATCAGCTCTGGCGAGAGCCCATTGTGTGCTCCAACCAACTTGAGTAGCAGCCAAGTAGCGCAGGAATGGCGCAGGTGATGGTAATGCAGGAACTCAGAGCCAGTAACCGCGCGCATACAGCTATGCAGGGCCGGGAACAGGCAGCTCTCGCTGATCCACTGAGTTTTCAGCTGCGGGATGCAGAATAGGAATTCCGAGGTTGGTTTTTTATTTTCTTCTTCTTGGCGTTCTCGATACCAGTCGATCAGCAGCGTGAGCTCATCGGGCTCCAGAAGCTCGCGTAGCGGCAATCGTCGAACGGCATTTTGAGTTTTCAGGCCGCGCAGTGCATGGGGGCGAATGAGCAGATCGACTGGTAGATCCATTCTGCCTTGTTCATCGCTGGATAGCCTGCGCATGTTCGGGTGGCGCGCCTGAATGCGCGCGCACTCCGCCGCAGAAAACTCGGGTAGGTACAGATCACGCAGGCACAACTTGAGAGCCTCGTTACGACGCAGCCCCAGCCGGAATCCCAAAATCAGGAGAAGTCTGGCTGCTGTGACCAGCCGTGGCGTTCGCAGCTCCAGTCCACAAGTGCCGAGTGCCTGCAGAACCAACTGGTACTGATCCTCGCTGATAATGCGAGCATCAACACGGGTCACGCCTGTACCGATGCCTAGAATTGAGTACGGGCTGATTGGCGGGTAGCTGTAACGACGCTGAAGGAACGAGTGAAACTCGTGGATTGCTTTGGCCAGGGTGCGTCGTTTGCTATCTGTGACCTGGGCATCCAGTGAGGATTCATACACGATTTCCAGCGCGCCAATTTCGAGCTCGAAAATACTTATGCCATCTAGCAGAGAGGTAAGTGCTGCCCCTAGTACTCGGGTATATCGATCTATGGTGCTGCGCCCGATACTGTGGCCGTACGCGGAGGCTCCACCCAACATATAGGCAATCCAACTCTGGATTAGGCCGGGGAGTTCTCCACGAGACTCCGCCTGCAAAGGCATCTCGATGGGCAGGTTATCCCGAATCCGATCGCGCAACTCCTGAAGCCATGCAGGTGGGCCAGGGATATCTTTATCTGCATCCGAAACAGATTTATCGTCATAGCTCCCGGCGGGATCCTCGAAATCATCTATGCCGAAAATATTGCCCCAAGATGACGGGCGCAGTGACTGAGAGACAAATTCTTTCCTGCAGGAAAAATTCACCAGGACCTGCGGTAGCCGCAGATTCATTTGCATCCGCAGCAGGTCAAGCGTCTCGCCAAGACTCTTTGGCTGGTCCTGTTCAGGTACGCCCACAAATCTCAGAAATGCCCCCACGCAGCGCATATGCCAATTCCTACGCTGTATGCTGCCACCGCTCTCCTGAATATCATCGGTGCACCGCACCAGCAGAGACAGCGTTGCCGGATCGGGGAACCACTGCCGATGTTCCGCGGCCTCTTTCCCACGGATAGAGAGCGGCAAACGTATCTCGGGAACTCCCGCGACCCACTCGATGCTGTCCAGCGCTGTGCCGAGCATCGCATTCAGCTGAGCCACATCGAGCAGTCCACCACTATAGGCAGCACTCAGCAAAAGCAAGCCGAGGCGTTCTTCGCTATTCAGCGCTTGGAGGTCGAGTTTGAGGCCCAGTTGAACAGCTTGAACCAATTGATTGCTGCGCTGAACTCGTTTGACCGTGTAGTCGTCCGGGTTGATCGGGTTAGCTGCTCGCTGGATGGCAATGGCAATTCGCGCTAGCGGAAACCCTGGAATCTGATCTCTTATCCGTTGGGTGATGCTGCGAAATACGTTGCGCAACGTGTGATTTGTCCCGAGCTGTGCCTCCAGTTCACGGACGTGCGTCGTCGAGATCCCGGATATGGCACATTCACCCAACAGCCATTTGCCGAACGCCGTACCGGACTTCTCGGCAATCGATTTCAAAAGCGCCCGCATCTCGGGCATCCATTCCGGCTCATGAGGCCGAGCCGACCAGATAACACTGCCCTGTTGATCGCTTAGACGGGGCAGATTCATTCTGTCACCCACTGGCTGCTTATGGCCGACCAGCCAAGCTCCCTGAGTAGTGGGGTAATCCACTCATCTAGAACCTTGGCGTATACCGCAGGGCAGAACGTCGAATAGGCGTCCTGAGGCTCCTCACCCCTGAGCCAGTGCCCCATGAACGCAGCCAGCGCTTCTGAAGGACAGCCCCGCTCCGTGAGTTCCGTGCGGATGAATTTCCGGTGGGCATTGACCCGATGCGTGGTGTAACCAGATACCAGCCCCATCTGGTCGTAGATATTGCCCGGGGTAATCTCAGCGCGGCGCACTCCAGCCTGGCTAATCTGCAGGAAAAATCCCCGCGACCACTGATGATCCTCCTCATCCTGTGGCAGATAACCAATCAATTGTCGGCTGATAGAAGCGCAATGCGCGAAGTAGCTTGTTATTTGCCGCCTCAACATCGGCGGCATACAAATCAGCCGACTCATATGACGATCGCCAGAATCCTTGTCTGACAGCGCGCCCATGCCCAACACAGAATCAAATTCGTCGATGAGCATCAAAGGGTCGCGGACCGCCCTACAGGAAGTGACCAACATGAACATCTGCACTGTCCATAGGGTGAAACAGTTGTGCCAAGCGACCATCTCGCTGAGACGCCCGTTCGCTTTCCTCCTCAAGACCCTGGCCATTGCACTGACATTGCTCGCAATGGTTGCAGGCAGCAGGCAATGAGTTGCTCCCAACCCACCCTGTTGGTCTGAATCTAGGTCGACATATTCATATGCGAGACCAGCGCAGGCATAAACCTGCGTCAGCACTCGTACCAGTGAGGTGGTATAAATTTTGCTGAGGTGATTGGCATCGAGCTGAAGGTAATAGCGCGGGGTTTGCGCCGAGGGGATTTCAACGCCAGACAGCATGGATGCTGCTGCTACGTCCTGAGTATCAGCGACTATCTGGTGGAACAAATAACTGCGCAATTTGGTTCGCGTATAGCGTCGATCCCCCCCACCCAATTCCTGCAGCAGTGCCCTGATCTCCGCGTCCAGCTGCTCAGCTTGATAAGTGAATACCTGGTTGTCTGAGTGAGGGAATGCCCTGATCAGTTGCTTTACCAACTGGGCACTACCAGATAGATCGGGCAATATAACTCGCAGTAACGATAGTCGGACACCAGAAGAGGCCTGCCAACGATCGTCGCCAGCCAAATCTGGGCGCTTAACTACCATACTGAACTGCGCCGAATCCCCTAAGATCAATGCCAGACCATCCGCGTCATCTGTCTCATCATCAACGACGGATAACTGGACGACCTGCGTCATCGACTGACCCAGCCATAGGCTGATATGCAGAGCAACAATTGTCTCCATTCGGAGCTGGATTCGAGCTGAGTCTTTTGTGCAGGACAGTTCTTGCAGACACGAATGGAATAGGTCGCTGGCGCCAAACAATAAATTCCGCAACTCCATCAGCGTGAGCTGATTATATGAAAATGGCAGGAACTGTCGGCTGCGGACAATATGCGCCTCGACATTTTGTTGACCTAGCAGATCGGCAACATATGGCCGTTCACAGCCATCATCATCCAAAACCCAAATCTCGGTTGCTGGACTCATTTCTCCGGGCGCCAGATCCTCCCCAGCAGTATCAGCATGCCCAACGATGACGTCGTAATGACCTGGTAGCTGGTCAGGATCATCGGGATCCCCCAGCACAAATCCGCGAGTATCCTCACTGATGTAGTGGTTCAGCTCAGGTAAGCTCTGCTTTTTACGCTTGCCTCTATGACCGCCTCCGCCGCCACCCACGCGTGGCAACTCGCCGTTGCAGTAACGAACAAATCTGGCGATAGCAGCAAAACTATCGGCATTCGCTGATTTTGACTTACTAGGTAAAAAATCTCTGCAGCTCGCGACGAACTCCTCAGTGGTTCCCCGAATATTTAGTTCGGAAGAGATTGAGACGATTTGCAGTTTGCACAGATGGCCGATGGCCTTGTAAACATCATAACGCTGGTCTAGCAAGCGATTAGTAGCGGTTTTCTGAGATGCAACGAGCAACTGTGCAAGCAGTCGCTCATAGTTCTGTTTGTTTTCGTGGTCTCTGAATATGTGCAGGAACGTGGCGTATGGAAATCCGAATGTTTTTACGCCTTTATGTAGAACAGGATTGTTCGCCGACCCTTTATTCCCTAGCCAAAATTGCCCGCCTAGACGTTCTCGGATATTTGGTTTACGGGCCAGGGAGACGATCCATCCGCATGCCTCACGCCACACGAGCACATCAGAATTCTCAAAACCAATCGGCATGCCAACATTACATGCGCGGAGAACTCGTAGAAGCTGATCAATGGCGCGTGGCAGGTCAATGAGCTCAGGATGAGCGCCTAGCAGATTGAGGATTTCGCCAATAATTCGAGGTGACTGCCCCTGCTCCGAGGCGAGGAGCAGCAGAGCCGAGTGCTTACTCATTTTTCGCCCTCCCGCCCCTTGAGCGGTTTTACTCCGACCAGCCGAGATAGGTGGGCGTGACTGCGATAGTCGTGAGGCCACTGCTCTGCTGCAGATCCTATATGCGTATATAAATCACGTACCTGTTGTGGCGTAATCTGAGCCAGGGCAGGCGCAACTAGGCGCTCAATCAGAACGAGCTGGTAGGCACAATCCTTGATTCGCCCCCCCGTCCATTCAATGCACTGCACCGGTGTCTCTGGATCCATATATGTTTTTAGCCATCGATACAGCGTCGTCTGGCCGATACAGAGCGCATCCGGTCTACTGATGACCAACGGGTAGAGCATATTGATGCGCACGGCCATAGCCCTGGGGATTAGAGCCTCATCTGGAACCCCTACAGGAGCTAGATCCAGATCGCGCTCAATACGAGAAAATTCGGGATGCACTCCTTGGATGTCGCGTATTTTGATCGTCAACATGACGCCTCTCTCTAGTGACATGACTACTAGACAATGCGAGGCGCGAGTCCCCCATTAAGGGGAGTGAATCGGACTGCGACGTAACTTTTTGCTCGCTATATGGCGTGGTGACTGACCTCTCTGCCAACGACCGCTTTTGCTAATTCCGCGCATGCGCGGAAAATCGCCGAGCACACTGCAGCTATGCCATCAAGGAAAGCACTCAAATTTCCGCGCATGCGCGGATTTAGCTAGTAAATGGTCTTCGCTGAACCCGTAATCAGAAGGGCGCCGTACACGCCCAAGAAATGGGGCGATATCAAATACCGACCGCATCAACCTGAAAATCAGGGGTAGTCCGACCGCACTCTGAATACGAGGTCAGGCAAAAACTGTCTGGCTACATCTCGTTTTTAGGAGCACGCATATGGGTGATTGGAAGGCATGCATCGGAAAGATGAGCGACCGCGAAGTAGCACGGCGCTTTGGTCTTGGAGCGAGTAGTGTCAGGCGTTACCGCCACTCAATCGGCATTCCAGAGTTTCACCCAAGAGACATCGAGCTGCCGACTGAATTGATTGCGCAACTCGCTACAAGAACGAACTATCAACTGGCACAAGAATTCGGAGTTTCGATCAAGCGCATCAAGCGAAAGCGAGGTGAGCTGAGAATTCAGGAACCCAAGACTGTCCGCGAACGCTTCAAACCCCTTGAGGACATCTGGACCAATGAAGCCATTGCCATGCTCGGGCAGATGCCGGATACCGAGGTCGCTGATCGTCTGGATATCAGCAACTTTCCAGTCAAAAAGAAACGTCACGAGCTTGGAATACAGGCATACAAACGTCTGGTACCAGAAATAACACCTGAAATTGCATCTGCTTTTGGTGTCGTTTCCGACGCCGAGCTTGCACGCCAGCTGGGTGTATCAGTGAATTACATCCGCAAAGCGCGGATCAAGGCGAGCCAGCGAGAAAACGCAGACTCGCTTCAAAGCAGATAAGACGGGCAGTCTAATCAGATGGCTGACTGCCAAATACCCGATCAGTCAAGCTTTAAGATCGCGTACGGAGGGCTATGGACAAGGCTCATTCAGCTAGCGCCACGCGCATCCATTTGGGCATATCGCAGTCCCACAAGGTGGCCAGTTCTCCGGGGTTGAGTGCTGCTTTAATCGCATCGATGCACTCCTGAGTAGCGCCATCTCTACCGAGATAGTAGAGGGCACTGATAGCTACCCCAACCCTGGTTCCTGCGCACTGCATGACCATCGGAGCAGCATGCACGAGCCTGATTTCCGCCTTCCCGACAAAAAGTGATCGGCTGGGGCCGCTCGTGTAATAGATCGGAATGATCGGCACCTGTGTGCTCAGCCCGAATTGCCTCACTGCATCAGCGCCGTGAACCTGCAGCTTCCAGCGACTCTGCCTGGCAATCAGACTCAACAAGTCCCAAGGCCCAGGACGACGAACACGGCCGGTGTATTGGCTGAATTTCGGCCGCATGTAGATACCACGGTACACGCGCAAAAGCTCACCGCGGCGAACTAGCTGGGCGACTGCCTTGGAGATGGCCGAGCTCGAACCAAGCTCTGCAAGACACCTGATGCTGAAAGGTCTCCCCCTGCGCAGACGCTTAACACGCTGCGTGACGAGTTGAGATACCGACTGTTCAGAATGGGAGCGGGGCATCGCTATTGTGTCGAATCCAGCGAAGAGCAGAGCAATGGCTGGTGGAAGGCGATCACTCGTTGTCGGTATTCGACTTCAAGTGCTTCGTTCACCAGGCATTCCTCAAGGCGTCCCAGCGAGAAAACTTGGGCCGCAGAGGGATAGTGCCTGAGCAGGCTTTTCGCATAGCTGCGGATATCCTGCGGTAATCCCGTATGACGGGATAGCTCACGCAGGAATTCCTCGGTTTTGACAATGGCGCGGGTTCTTTCATAAGGAAGGGTCAATCTCGCTATCTCCTGGCCATAAACGTAAAGTCCCGGGCCGCTGGCTCGCCAGCGCCCGACACCAAGCGCGCAGTTAGGGTGCAATGCCAACCAGTGTTTGCCGAGCAGGAAGCTGCAAAGCCTGCAGTCTTGGGAGATCCCATGCAGACCAATCCGGGTCAGCGTGCACGATCATGGCTGCGCTCCGTCTTGGCCTCCTGCCGTTCCATCCACTTGGCTAGGCCCCATATCGTGGTTCCCAGCGCTAGCAGCAGCCAAAGCAACCATTGCGGAATTTGATATTGGGCGCTCAGCCAGAGGCCTGCACCACCACAAAGCATCACCACGAAAAACCATCTCATCAGCGTGCGTCCCCGATTACTTACGAGACACACGGTAACTCGATGTTCCGCTGCGCTAACGCAGATGCCGCAAATTTCGTCAGATCCTAGATTGGGAAATAAGAATGGGCTGATGTGTATTTTAAATGCAGCCTTATAGAGCCGAGCTAGCGGGTAGGCCGGAGCACCTTGAGCACGCCGAGGACTAATTGAGACACTGTTATGCGAAAGCCGCTGAGACCCATTTTGCGAAGCTCAATGCAAACTCGTTGAGAGCACCAGTCTTTGAGATACATCGGCTCTCAACCTGAACACCTAAGATCTGCACCGACTCAACTTGGATTTTCTCAAAAACCTTGCAAGTGCCCACGGGTTGTGGTTTTTCAGTTGGTAGGGCTGGATAGGCAAGAACCACAAAATTGCACGCGGTGGCCCTAGAAAATGCCAGAGATTCGTAGATATCAGCCTCAGAAATGCGAATCCGCCCGTTCTCTACGTGACCTTTGTACTTAGCGTCCAATAGCATGCGGGGTCTAGCCCCATCAGACTCGATGACATAGTCCGGAAAAACCGACAGCGTGCTTCTTACTCCTGTGTTAACTCTGATCTTGGTGCCCAGCGGGAAGCCCTTTTGTGGCACTACGACGGAACGCCCAAAGCCCAGTCGAAGTGCAATCGCCAACAGATCCTCCCAAATGCGCCAAGTAGCCACCAAGTATCCCGGAGCACTGGCCTTGCCTTCTTTGTAATTCAGGCCCAGTCCATAGAGCACATCGACAGAAAGCTCATGTAAGGGTTTCCATGCTCTATGTCTGGCAGGAATAGATCTCCGACGATTCGCAGGGCCGTTCTGAGGAGATAAGTCCTCAATGAGTCGCACCAACGAACTGACAACCGAAGGATCACTCACCTCAGACAGAAGCTCTTTGGCAGCCGCAACGATATCTGCGTTCCACCCGTTGTTTCGGTCAAATCGAATGAGATCTTGCTCGAAGCCATCGGGAGAAGGAAAGATGAGATCCACAGGGTCAGGATCCCCGTCGATAAAGAAGTCCGCTTCACGCACTCTCCTGTAGCTACGCAACGGCCGACGTTTACGAGCCTCGTACATGACTATGATGGAGCGAGCCACTAAAGTAGAAAGATCGCGCGAAGTTCCCCCTGATGCAGATAGGCTCTCAGAAGCCAACAGTCGGCCGTGCCGCGAGAGTGTAGAGAGAAAAAAGAAATCTTCCCGCCACGCAGCATCGGCGTCATCAAGACCCAAGAACTTGGGTGCAACTTCAAGTTCTAGCGAAGGAGCAAGACGAATGAGACCTGCGAAGTCGACGGCCCTCGCCCCCCTGGCATCAATGCTTATGGGGTTGTAGTTGAGTCGCAAGCTTGACGCAATACGGTTTCCAGCCTCAATCAAAAGATTGTTAGCCTTCGCACGGTCTATTCCAATGGTCGATGAAACCTCTCGACTCAGGTCAACAGGCGCTCCGTACTCAACTAGAGACAACCGTGTTCGAGTGTGCGCCACAAACTACCCCCTGGGATGGGCAAATGCTCTCAGAGTGGTGTAGATATTGCCCTCGGTGAAGTTCGTGGGACCTTCAAGTCGGAATCGCAAGTCATCCGCAAATGTAGTCTCAGTCAGCTTAAACGGATTGAAAGCTGGGCCGTCCAATGCATTAAGAGCAGCAGCAATGCCACGAATGTCCCCGAAGAACACCTCTTCCACGTGGGCGCGCACTTTGGCCCAACCCACGCACAATATACTCAGGACTTCGGGAAGTGAAAGAGTCTGGATATTCATATCCGACAATAGCACGCCATGCCCAATCTGGAATTCGGGACCGCGTCCCAAAGCAATTTGCTCATTGACTGCCACCCAGGCTCTAACCGAAGCCTCTAGGGCATCCATTACGCTTGCAGGCATATCAGGCAGAGCATTTGAATTTGCGGCACCAAGACCATAAAAGGCTCTCAGGATGGCCTCATCAGGTTCAAGCCGAAGAGGCTCCCAGCGGCGCAAGAACGCAACATCCAGAGGTTCCACAGACGCATCCGCCTGGTTCATGGCCGCCAGGATGTATAGATCATGCGGCAAAGCGTAAGGGATGACTTCTCCTGTTGTCGGGTCAAGCAATTCAAAGAACTGCGTTTCCGGCCGCTTATTACCATCAGGAGCCAAACGTTTATCGGATTCAATAGCTACGATAGCGCCACCAAAAACCTGAACAGCCGGGCCTCGGTTGATCTCATCAATGATCAACAATGCAGCACCATTGGGAGACTTGGCATGCTCACTGGCCCGATACAGTGTACCCTTTACAATATTGAAATCTGGTGCTCCTGCCACCTTGTTTACCGCGGGCGTGATACCAGATAAAAAATCACGATATTTGGAGTTCTGGTGGAACACTGTCCGGAAGACCTTGCGATCAGTCTTGGTGGGGGCGGGGATATTTTTTACACTCCCGGCAGCCGGAGGAATGGGAATACGTCCCGATGGGTTGAGTTTTGGCGCTCCACCAACAGGTGATACACCAAGAGCGGCTTCAAATGCTAATGCTACCTCAGCTAAAAGCTTTGACTTACCTGTTCCCGGCGCACCAGAAAGCAAGACATTCCTAGAGCGGGCCAGAAGACTTAGTATATGGTGGCAATCAGCAGAATAACTAGCGGCCATTGCAGTAACTTCCGCCATTTAAGAAGTCAAAAAAGCCAATAACTGCCTGGTCTGCCCTGCGCTGAGCATCAATACATTGCAACATTCGCTGAGCGACCTGAGGATCCCACAACCCCGCAGTGCGCAGAGTTTGCTCTTCTGCGTAATACGGCCAAACTGTATCATCCAACAATTGAATCAACAGCAGAAAAACCCGATTTCCAGCCGTAGGCCTCGGCATTAAATCTGTTGAAAGGCACGGTTGTTCATGCACCCGAGTGATTCTTCCTTCGGTAGGCCTAGCGTCGGTGGGAGGCTCAAAATAGGAAACAGCCCTACGGACATTGCCAGCTTGGTCATACCAATAGAATTGACCAGAGTAGATTGTCGTAGGTACTGACATACCACCTCTGCGGCGATTTTCTACTACCTGATCTGGAAACATTCGCATAACAATCGCTGAAATGCTTGGATAGGAACCAAACCGAAAATCTCGCGCGCCACCTCCAGTGTCTGCGTCATTAGACTCTGCATGAATCTTTCGAAGATCTCCCGCAACAATTTCCTTGTAAAGGATACGAGCAACCTGCCCCATTCCATTAGCCATAAACTTTAACTCCCTCTTTTTCGAGTTCTTCGCCACCTAAGGCAAGCTCCGAGGGTACATAGGCCATGGCTCCCATAGCCTGTGCCTCGGTCGCGCGATGCAGCCAGGTTGTCGTTTTATCCATTGTGCGCTTTGCCATTATCGCTAAAACGGTGTCGCGTGTAATCGTTGACTTGACTTCACTAGGCAGTGCGGCCTGGCCCCGATCCAAAATAGGGAAGTCCTGAAGCACCAGCTCCATGTCCTTCAAATCGAGCCCATACGCTACCGCCACTTCGGCATCAATTTCCCCACGAAGCTGGGCCATGCGTTCATATGTTTCACGGGTAGCCCCAGCGTCATCCAGTATGCGAAGTTCGCGTGCAGCACTCACAAGCTTGTTCCACGGCAATCCCCCCTTAGTGAGCTTGGGCATGGGCACGCTTTGTAGAAGGAAGTAATTCACCGTAGTAGTGAGCACACGCCTGAGCATCCAGTCAAAGACAAAACTGTTGGCAACAGATACCCACGCCAGCAACCTTTCTTCCGAGGGGTCCTCGGGAAAGAGGATCGTGGGTACCTTGTTGCCACAGGCCACTCCGGGTGGAATTAAGGCGGCCATGAGCGAGCGCTCATTGGTCTGACCCGCAATATCACAGAACCCTGCACGCAGCACATCTACACGGTGCCGATTGGCACGGGGCAGGTCTGAAGGGCGAATCCAAAACTGTGGAGAGAGGCGAGAACCTCCGATAGCGTAGGTCTCCCACAGAGCACTGCGTCCTGTGCCAGAAACGTGCCCTTTAACTCCAAAGCGATGGCTCTGCACCATTCGCCCTTCCACTAGAGGCAAAGCACCCGGCGTCGCACGACCAAGGAACTTGGGTCGCTCTTTCGTCATATCGACTTCACGGCAAAATTTCGGAGCCCAGCCACTGCCTGGCTCATTCCAAGATACACCTGCCTTTGCGATTTTCGAGAATAGCTTCCACTCAGCCAAGCTCCGCACTTCAGGCAAGCTCAGGTCTTCGCGAACCGCTGTCAGTGCTGCACGACCAATAGTGGCCATACCTGTTTTTTCCAGGCCTGTCGACGTTCCCCGCTCATGCAGTAAAATGATGGGGTCACGCTTGCTCTTCTCTGAGCCCGCCTTGACCAGAGCCACAGCCAAGAATTTAAAGCGCGTATCTATAGCAAAGAACCGTGCGCGGTTGTCGATTATCGATAGAGATACACTCTGGCTGGCCTCGAAGATCTTCTGGCGCATAGCTTGTGTGCCTTGAGAGCGAATGAGCCCTCCGGGTATCAGCGCCGCCACCACACCCTGTTCTTTGCAGAGTTCAAAGAAGAGATCAGTAAAAGCTATGTAGAGGTCGGGCTCACCCATACCTAAATCAGGATAGCGTGCTAGAAGTCGGCGAGAGTAAGTTGCCACTTCTTCGCGTTGTAAAGCAAAACGCTCTTCATCGAGCCCATGAATTTGGGCCCCGTAATGACGGTACGCTCCAGCGGATTTCAGGAATTCATGCCGAGAAAGCTTAACCTTTTCCCAGGGCGGGTTACCGATCACCGCATCAAAGCCCTCAGGAGCCATAGCTGTCCAGACTTCGCGATCTGCCATCAGGCTATCGCCGCAATACCAGCGGGCACGCATGGCCCTAAGGGCCTCCACATCGTCAGTGAAAGATGCAAGGCTCAGCAGAGCTGCACGTAGCGAGTTGGACGAGAGATCTGCCGCACACACACCATTGGCCAGCCAATGCGCCACCTTAGCTCGATCCATCCCGCATACAGCATGGGTCAGAGCTGCCAGCAAAATTCCCGCACCACTTGCAGGATCGATAACCTTACTTTTATGAGTCAGCTTAGGGGCTGCAAGCTGTGCCAGCCTTGTGGCTAAGCGGAAGTCCGTGTGATATGCCCCCGTACTCTTACGTTCCTGTTCGTGCAGGGCCTCACGCGCCAAAGCACTCAATGCCATTGCAGGGTGGACGGGGGAGCACTCAATCGCGCCTGCAACTGGCGCTGCAAGTTCCAAAAGCTCTGCTGCTGAGTAATTGCTCTGTACCCCGAATGCCTTATGAAAGGCTTCCAAATCAAACCCACCAAAACGTGCAGAGGTAGCCTCCAAGACTTGGAGGCGAAGCTCAAAGCTGGCAGGACCATGGCCAGCGGCTTTGCTAAGGGCGCTTTCTGCTGGGGCTAGGTACTCCGCTTCAACGGGCCGCGGAGCACTCATGCATAGCTCTCCACAAGGAGGGGTTTGTTGAGCTTAGCAACATTCTGCTGAGGTTTGAGAGGCTGGGTCACGGGTCGCTCCACTATCACCAGAAATTCGTTCACATCAGAAGCGGTATTACTGGCCACTTTATTAGGGCGGTAACGTCCGATAGCACCTAGAGGATGCATGGTGGACGTGCCGATCTTCGAGAGTTCGGATTTCATATCCTGCATGCAGATATGTCCTTCACTGCTGTACGAAAGCAGAACCTTTTGAGCACTCAAGCCCTGCACCAAACGTGAGAGCGTTTTAAGGGCACGGGTCTTGTAGCAAAAATCCGAAGCCAGCATCTTCCAAGGCCGTAAACCCGAGACACCTTCGACTTCAGGCTCATCACCGAGAGCCACCGTTTCAAGGATATGGTAGTAGCTAGCATATTGCCTTTTGGTGTACGGCGGATCGAGGTAGACCAAGTCATGTGTGTTATTGGGTACGTCAAACACATCACCTACAGTTGCTTCGACGTGAACGCTATTGGCCTTGAGAGCTCTAGGCCGCATAGTGATTCTTTCTTGAGACTGACTAGTCCACTTGGAGAGGAAGCAGCCAAAAGTTCCGGCAATGTTAGCCACACGATTCAATGCCCCAAAGAGATCGGCAATTAATAATCTCTCTTCAATCTCGTCAATGTCGCCTGCTTCTTTCCACTCCGCAATCAAACCACGCATAGCGTCAATTCGAGCCGCATTTTCTTTGGTGAAGTACCTACGCTCAATTCCGCACGAATCGACCGAAGCAGGGCTATATGTGCGCCAAATGAATCCATGCCGCGGCCTAGCTGCGTTCAGCTTGGCAATGGCATCGGCGTATCCTCCAAGACATTGGAATGCCGCCTGGTCATGGCTAATAAGGCGTGCTCCCGCAGAGATCACTGCTGAGTGCAAGCTATCATTCAGCCGAACGCTCCAACCGAGCTCCGCTGCGGCTTCAGCCACCACACCAGTTCCACAAAAGGCATCCACAAAAAAGGCACCCTCTCTGGGTGGCCCTATGTAGGCTGTAATCTGGTCGATGAGTCTGGATTTAGAACCGATATAGCGAAAGGTCATGCCGCTGCCCCCACATTCTTTTTACGGCCAGTTGCTACTCGCTCCTGACCAGGCATCTGGCTGGCTCCTTGATTCGGCAACACGATACCTTTGCGATCACAGTAGTCACAAAGCAGCACTTCAAGCATGTTCACCATGCTCCGTTGCTCATGCTCCGCGGCCTCCTTCAAAGCCAGCTTGAACATGGGGGAAACCCTTAAATTTAAGGTCTCACTTTTGAGGTCATTGAATCGCATTAGAGGCGCCCCGCATTTGTCTGTGCAATTGCGTTATTGTACAGATATACAGTCTTGATGGGTACAGCCCATTTGGAAGGGAATTTCTAAACCACTCTATCGGCGGATCAGGGGAGCCGTCCCCATGGAGAAGCGCCCAGAGCATGAAGGACGTAAGGTCGTCTGGCAGATTGCGACCTGACGTAGCACCTACCAGCACTTGAGTAAACGCAGCCCCCTAAACAAGGTCGTGCGAATATTCGAGAAGACCAAGACGCAGGTACGATCCAAAATTGGGTACCCATTCCGGGGAGATCAAGCGGCAGTTCGGCTACACCAAGGTGCATTCCCGCGGCTTTGCCAAGAACACCTTTCGCGGGTCAAACTGCTCGCCCTATCGAACCTGTGGATGGCCCGCCGACATTTGCTGACGCATGCAGGAAGGGTGCGTCCATAAAACGCAGAAGCCTGGGTTTCTGGTGGAACGGCCGGCTCTGGAAGGCGGGTGAGCAAGCTATAGCCGGATTGGCGCTCGCTTTTCGGACGCCCTGAGGGTCAAGTTAAACTCTCGCGAAAAGCATCTCTTGCCCAACGTATTGTTGGGCAAGAGATCTTGATTAATAGGGGATTACGGGTTGCCTGCCATCTGGCGGGCATAATAACGATCGCTGAGGTCTTTATTAGGATCAGCCTTGAGCCAGCGCTCGGGCTTGGTGCAGTCCATGCAGGTCAGGGTTTTCTTGTCAGGGCTAAGGCTATATAGGTGGGCCTTGGGGCCAGTTCCAATCTTCAGCCCAGCTTCCGTGACTTCGAACCCTGGAACCTCGTGCCACAAACGATCCATGGTCTCAAATTTGAACGACCAGCTTTTGATCTGGCTTTTGCGCCAGATGGTCATGATGGTCAAAGGGTCTTGTTTCGTTGTGCGCTGATAGACCCAATCGCCTTCATAGGGAGTTAGCTTCGGAGCTTCTAGATCCCGCATCCCCTGCTGCAAGGCTTTTTCCTGTATTTTGGCAAGCTCGGCATTCAATTCCTCCTCGTCCCTGCTGGCCTGATCTTTGAGCATCTGGTCTACGTCATAAGGCCCTTTGGGGTCATATTTCCAAACCGTATCGTCCTCGATGCGAAGAATCTTGCAGTTGAGGCAGTCAAGGCTCTGCTCGTCCACATTGCGCTTCATGGCCAAGCGTTCGGAACTATTTACGTCGTCAAGAAGAAGCTTTCCATCTTTGACAGAGACGGTCATTTTGACAAGCGGCTTGATGCGGCCAGTACCTAGCTCCTGCCCAATGAGCTCAGCTTCATTGCCGTGGATATTGAGGACTAGCTCAACTTTGCTATTCGACGGGTTCTTAGCGCGATAGCTGCCTGTGAAATCCTCGCCCCCGCAACCGGCAAGGAGAGCACCAGCAACGACTGTTGCCGCTAGTTTAATTATGAAACGCATATCATCTTTCCAGTCAGTGTGTCTTGTAATGCCCGTATTGAGGCGCAATTCGTTTGCGGAAGGAAATGGGCGAAGACCTTTTGGTCGAACTACTTCTGGCCCCTATCGCTACAACCAGAGCTTGTAAGTGTTGGGGGCATTGGTTCGGGACGAAATACTTTCTGAGCGGCAGGGCATCGTAAAAATGCTGCTCTCGGACTCAATGAGCATCCCTTGCTAATGGCTCAAGATCCGCTTACGTGATTGGCGGATGCAATGCGCACACTCCTTGCGAATGAGGTAAAGCCGACCCACTGGGCCAAGCGCTACCGTGTAAACGAGAGCCGGCCTGCGAGGCGAGCGATGATGGCTTCAGGTTACGAACCGGTGTTTTAGCAAATTCACAGTATATTGTGAAGACCGCAGATGGCTCGACCCAGATAGTCCTTCCTTTTAAGGGAGGGCTTCCGTGGAGGTCGGATTGGCGTTCGGTAAAGTCTTGCGCAGGCGGCGTGTCGCAGCAGGATTTACCCAGGAACAATTGGCCCATGAGGCAGAATTGCAGCGTAATTACGTCAGCCTGATGGAGCGGGGCGTCAACCAGCCAACCATTACCACCTTGCTCAAGCTAGCCATCCCTCTGGGCTGCACAGCAGCAGAAATCGTCGACGAGGTAGAACAACTCGTTGCACACTCCTGAGCACCGGTGTCCTCTGAGCCCCTCAGTTGACGAGTGGTTGAACGATCGACTCAAGCGCACCTCTCATCCTAGAGTCGACCACCAAAGGCTCCTGCTCCAACCAAAGACCTTTGTCCACGAGATCATGCACCAGCTTGGGCGCATGACGAAGATCCAGCCCAGCAGGCCATGGCTTTTTCAACTTCCTAGGCTCCACGCACTCGGCCCAGAAGGGTGGAACGAACCAGCACAGATCTGACCGAAGCTCTCGTAGTTTCAGGAAGATTCGCACGCCGTTTGGGTCGAGATCACCAAAGTGAACGACAGGAATCTCGGGTAGCACCTGAGCGAGTAGATGCACAACGGTGGCTATGTCCCAGCCTGGGACATGAGCAAAAAGCCATCCGTCCAACATTGGTAGGTCACGCCAAGCGCCAGGGTTTTCCACCAGCAATACCGCGCGCAAGGGACCTTCCAAGATGAGGCCATCCAGGAAGGCCCGCTCCGGGATCGGTGCTTCACCAAGAAAACGGGCAAGCTTCCATAGATCCAGGACACCCTGCTCGGTCTGTGCCACCAATCCGCGTGGTGGCCGCAAGCGTAACAATCCGTCGTGGGTCGCTTCGGTGCCGGCAAGCATGGCTTGCCGGCGCGGCGTGAGCACCGCCTTGGAGTGGGGCGCGGTTAGCGCGGCCGCAGTCCGGCGATTGAGGCGTCCTGGCAGCGCCGGAAGCCGCCCTGCGCGGCGCGAATCTTCCAAGCGAGCCCAACCATCAGGCGTAGGAGAAAACCCACCCGCTGTAAGTGCCGCCAGAGCTTCCTGCCAGTCCGGCCATACCCGCTCAAGCAGCGCAACGAGTTCAGTGCGGCGAGTCTCTACCAAGGTAATCTGATCACGCCGACCGGTCGTGCGGATCCAGGATAGCTCTGCCAGAGTGTCGTACGCTTTCGCCTGTGAGGCGCGCCGCTTGAGCGTCCCCTGCACCAGCAACTCGAGCAGAGCGATGCGCTGCTGCGGCGTCTGCCACATTAGCCTACGCTCCTAGTGCGACGACCGAACACCAGAACTTCCTCGCGCCCCTCCGGCGTCACCTGGCGCACCAAGCGATAAGTCGTATTGCCTTCGGCACGTGCCACTTCGGGGGCCGCGATCATCAACTGCAGATCCAGTGTCTGACACAAATCGAACAGGACGCCGAGATTGTCCGGCGACAGGCGGTTGGCTTCGTCCAGGAACAGGAAACGCAGCGAACCGTGAGCGCGCTTGCCGCGCAGCAAGGTCGCATCGCGTTCCCACTCGGTGAGAACCACCATCATCAACGCGGCACCGACACCGATCGCCTCGCCGGTCGACAAACGTGTCGGGTTGGCGACTTCCCACTCGGTGCCGGACTTGCGACGGATCTCCACCTGCAGATGCACGTATTCCCGATAATCGAGCAGGCGCTGCCCTGCTGAGCGCCCACCGCCGTAGCGACGAAAGATTTCGTCGAGCGCCTCCTCGATCGGCATGTCCGCCTGGAACAGCAGCTCTTGGGCCGCACCTTCACGCAGGGCGCGTAGGATCTGCTCCATACGTTCGACAGCCTGCATGCGCACACGGATGCCCTGAATGCTGCCGAAGCTGACCTTTTCTAGATTCTTGGTCAAGCGAGTGACTTGGCCACGCGCCTTACGGATCTGTACGTCAATGCCGCGTGCTACGTCTTCGCTAGCTCCACGCAGGTCGCTTTCCTGACGGGCGAGACGCTCTTCGAGATCAGACAGTTGGTCGCGCAGCCGGATGAGCGCTTCGCGCGGGTCATCGACCTCGGCCACCTGTGCCGGCAGGCGGCGGCGCAGCCAGTCGCGCACAGCCAGCCAAAGCGTCAGGATGGCATCAGCGAAGGCGGTATCGGAGGTGTCGCGCAACTGTTGCAGTTCGGTCAGCAAGATCTCCCCGCCGCGCGCACTACTCAGGCGCTCCAGTAGGACACCCCGGCGTATTTTTGCTTCCTGGACAAAATTAATGTGGCCACGGATGTCGGCAAACTCTTCAGGAGTTCTGGTCAGCAACTCACCTACCAGACCATCGCGCATCGCCCAGTCAAGTAAGTCGTCCCAGCGCTTACGTGCAGGCTCGGCCTCACGGCGTTCGGTAGCGAGTTTGTCGTCGGCAGACTGCAGATCCTGCTGGGCGTTCTGTAAGCCATGTTCCTGGTTGCCTTTGGCCGTCAGCAACACATCGCGCCGCGTCCCATGGGTACGCAGTTCTTGTTCCAACCGCATCACCTCGGCACCAGCCGCCAACAGGGCATCCTCGGTGGGAGCGGGTATGCCGAGGGAATTGAAATGTTCAGCGGCGGATTCATGTTCCTGTCTTGCATAGTCATACTGGCTTTGCGCTGCAAGAAAGCGCTTGCTCGCCTCGTCATACCGGGCTTCCGCCTGGGTGACCTTGTTTTCGCTATCTTGTAGTAGCGTTTCGGCTTCGCTCAGTTGCTCTTGCAGCGCCGGAACCAGTTCCTGCGAGTCTTCGAGCCGACCTGGAGCTTCCTCCCAAGCCAAGGCCTCGGCGTTTTCGCACAGATATTCGAGTGCTTCGATCCCGGCATCGAGTTGCTGGCGTCGCGCCTCCAAAGCATTGGCGTGAAGCGTCAGGTTTTCTATATCCGTGTCCGACAACGGAAGCTGGCGCAAGTCACCAAGCCCATTCTCCACACGAAGGACATCTGCCTGGTTGGCGGCGATCCAGCTCCTGGCCTCGTCTACTTGCGATGCTTTTTCGCTGAGTACTTGCACGCGCTCGCCATGATCGGGAGGATCAAGAAGCATCGCCTCGGCCAGCAACAAACGCAGTCTGCCAATACGCGGCCGCAGTGCCTGTGCCGCCGTAGCATTGCGATCAGCTGTTTCGCGCTGCTCCTCGATCTGTTCATCGACCAAGGTGATCGCCTGCTGCACCTCAGCGATGGCGCCCGCAGGATCGCCCGCCAGCCAGACCTCCAGCCCGGCAAGTAAAGCATCGCCATCGGCCTGCAGCCGCTCCAGCGTGCGCCTTGCACTCCTCATCGTATGCAGTTCGAGGGCTTTCTCTTCGGCCTGGGCCTGCAGGTCAGCCGCCCTTTTCTCGCGCGCCCGCCGCCCTATACGCGGCTTGGTGGGAATACGGGATAAGCGGAGAGCGATACCGTCTTGGATAACAAGATCGCCTTCGCTGGCATTCGTGGTACCAGAGGCTTCTGCCAAGCGGTAGAGGTCGGCATCACGCGATACCAGTAGTACGTCAGCCAGTTCCTCTGGCCGGTCCACAGCCGTACGAGCTGCTGCTGTGAGATCGTCGACGACTAGTGCCTGCACCAAGGCCCCAAGCCGGGCCTCCAGCACCGCAGCCTCCTCTATCGCCACTTCTTCGTAACTACCAGCCAGTAGTTCAGCACCGAGCCTGTCCTTGAGCTGCAACAACGCCGGCGAAAACGGGCCTCCGGCCGCCAGTAAATCGCGCGCCTCGCGGATCAGCCGCTCCTGCGCTTGCTGTGCCTGCTGTTCTGCCCGGCCGGCCTCGGCGTACTGTTTGCCTAAGCAAGCACGGGCTTCATCCAAGCTGCCCCGATCCTCTAATCGTGTACCGATGTGTTCGGAAAAGCGCATAGCGCATTCCGTCAGCTTCCGCCATTGCGGCTCTCGTGCCAGCAACTGTTGATATTGTTGCTGGAGCTCCTCGCGCCGACGCCGTAGCTCGGCAAGCTCGCCATTAGCCGTCCGTTGCGCCTGCTCGTGTACGGATCGTTCGGCTTCAGTATTGGTGAGCAAAGCGTTGACGACTTGCGTGGCGGGTGCCTCAGTCAAAACCACACCCAACTCGCTCGCCTGTGCGCGTACCCGAGCCTGCCGAATCTGCAACTGTTGTGCTTCGGCCAGTTCACGTTCGATGCTGTGAATCTGATCAGCAAGTACGCTCAGTTGCCGGTGAAGACGCAACGCTTCAGTAGCCGCATCGTACGCAGCGATGATTTCGACATCCTGCCCTGCGAGCCGCCGGACAGCCGCCATTAGCTGCGCATACCGCTCACGATGCTCCAGCGCATCGGACAGACGTGTCCTGGCTTCACGACGCTCCTGGTCGATGGAGTCGAGTGTGTTACGTGCCAATGCGAGGTGATCGACGAACTGCGCCGGGAGCAAAGGGGCAACCTGCAACGTCACCTCGGCTTCCCGCAGTCGTCGGGTTACTTGGCGATAGGCAGCGGCCCGGCGATGCAGTTCCTCTATTCCCCGCTGTAGGTCGGCGAGCCCCTCAGCGGCACGTTTGTAATCCTCCTGGGCACGCTTGAGTTCCTCGCGGCTGCGGATTCGCAACGTTTCAGCCTCGCTTCGCAGCCTGCCCGCTTCCTGTGCTTCGAGCTCGGTCTCCGCGAGACGGATAACACTCTGTTGCAGGGTGCACAATGCCGCCAAGGCATCCTTCAGCTTGGAGTGCCAATTGCGTGCGGATTCGAGCACTGGCTCCAGTTCGACCTTGCGAGCATCGAGCTCATCCAGCTCGGTCAGAGTCGCGTCGAGTGCTTCACGCGCAATTTCCTGCGCATGGAAAGCCTGATCACGCGAGCTCTGAGCCTCGCTCACCCGGCGTGCGAGCTCGTCGGCACGTTCGCGAGTAGCGAGAAAGGCCGCGCCGAACATGGCCTGGCCGGCTTCGTAGATACTGCCGATTTCTTGCTCCAGACGACGCGACTCTTGCACTTCTACCCGGGTCCGCCGACAGGCATCCAGGTTTGATCGCATCCTCTGCAAGGTATCAGCGAGGCCACTTTGCTCCCTGAGCAGGAACGAGCGTAGCTCCGAAGTGAGCACCCTTGAGATGCCGCCGGTCATGCTGGTACGCAACATATCGTTAAACTTATTGCGTTCCTCGTCGGTGCCAAGGCGCAGTGGCATGACTCCCTGGTCGAATAGCGCGGCGAAGTACTCCCGGGCGGAGGGATAAGATTGTAATCGCCCACCGAGCCGCGCCGCGTTGTCGCGCAGCTCCTGCAACTCCGGTACAGACTCGACGCCCCCCTGTGCAACCAGCAGCAGATCTTGCAATCGGATCGCAGGGTCGAGGCCCCAGACAATAAATGGGGTAGGCTCCACGGAGGGTTCACCTTTGCGTTCCAGATGCACCCCAGCCAGCAGCCTCTGTGCACCTGCAAGGGCAAAATCTACCACCACGTAGGAAGGGCGTCCGGGATCACCTAGACGTCCCCAAATACCCTTGTCGCCGCCAGTCGCTCCAGTCTCGCCGAGATTGGTGAAGCGCAGGCGGGACATATCGGGCAACAGAGCGACATAGGCGGCAATCATCACCGTGGTCTTGCCGGCACCGTTGCTGCCTTCCAGCGCAGTGACATGCCGATCGAGTAGATAACGCTCGTAGAAGACACCTTTCCAATTGACCAGGGCTAAAGCATCGGCACGCGTTCGACTCATGACGACATTTCCTCCCCCTCCGCGTCGCCGCTATCGTCATCCATGTCGTTAGCATCACCCAGTAATACCTCTCCACGCGCAACCAGCCGCTCTAGGGCGTCGCTGGGATCTGTGAGCCCGCGAACTGGCTCGGCAAAGCGCATGAGTGCCGGACGCAGGCGCAATCTGGCCGCATCAACCACATCGATGAAACCCAGCTCAGCTAACTTACGCAGCGCCTCGTCCGCTTTCCCTCGCACAGTTTCAGCAGCAATGCGTTCGTCATACTTGCGTCTACGCGGATTTAGCGTACGCACCAGCACATCGGTGCCCAGTAATCCGGACAGCCGCTGCAATAGCGCTTCACGTGTCGCCATGCCGCCATGCTGCAAAGTCGCGGGATCGAGATACATCAGCGCCAGCACCTGCCCGACAAGCATTTCGCCGACGGATAGCTGACGTCGCCCCAGCCGCTCGCCGCTGGGCAGCAAATAGAAATAGCCATCGCTCTGC
The DNA here is from genome assembly GCF_000931385.1 of Pseudomonas sp. FeS53a. NCBI lineage: Bacteria > Pseudomonadati > Pseudomonadota > Gammaproteobacteria > Pseudomonadales > Pseudomonadaceae > Pseudomonas > Pseudomonas sp. FeS53a. The sequence goes on along the minus strand of NZ_JYFT01000011.1, from coordinate 150,755 downwards.
TGGATCAGCTCACAACCGAAACGCCGATAAAAAGGTTCGAGCAGCGCCTGTGCCTCCACCAGGTAATCATAGGGGCTGCCATCATCTCGACCGATATGGCGTCCACGTCGCAGCATCAGATCCACCTCGGGGAATCGCTCGTCGACAATCACCTCTTCCAGAGAATCGAATACGGCATCGCTCACTCCACTTTCCTCCGGCCCTGGACAGTCCATTCCTCGACTTCGAGCTGTTCGCCCACTTCTAGCCATAGCCGCTCGCGGCTTGAACGCAATCGGGCTAGCCTTGCAGCTGCGTCAGCGATGCGACCCGCAGCCACGTATTGGCTATCGTCGGTCAGCGTGGCGAGTACCTGCACCGTTAGCCCCGCCAAGGTATCTACGCCCTCGTCGAGCGCCCGACTCACCAACACTTCGATATCTGCCAGCGCATTTTCAGCTTCCACCCAGGCTGGTTCGGCCTCACGATCAGTCTTTGGCCTGGCCACCACCGGACGCTCGACGCGTGCTTCAAGTGGACGTAGCAGGCAGATAGAGCCTGCATGCGCAGCTAGTAGATGAAAAGGCCTGTTTTCCCACTCCGCAATCTGATCGCGCAAGCGCTGGCTCAGCGCCCGATCAGGATCCAGTCTGACCACGTCGCGCAGGTAGCGGTGTACATACTGGTAGTATTCGGACCATGCCTTTTGGCGTGCACCGCCCCAGGCTCCGATCCGGTCTACATGTTCGATGACCCGCTGTGCGGCTCCCTCGGCTTCGACATTTTCTGCTGAAACAGCCAGCGCCTGGATGTCCTGGAGCAACGCAACGAAATGGTGTGTGTCTCGCAGCAGGATTTCATTGAGCTCGCGCAATGTGTGGGTCGTTGCGTCGAGCAGGCTCTGGCATCGATCGATTGCGCTAAACCAGTCGTTCGACAGCAGGCTAGCGATTTCCGCCTGGATTTCCTCCTGCTGGGCATCAAGCCCCCGCTGCCGACGTTCGATACCCGCCACCATGTCACCGACCGTGATCCTCAGGGGAGCGACCACGCGCTGACGCCAATCCTCATCGTTATGGGCCTTCCTGGCTGTCGCCAGGATGTCGGCAAGTTGAGCGCGCAAGGTGCCGGTCAATAAGCTGAGGCTTTCCCGAGTCAGGGCCTCGTCCGCCAGAAAGTATTCGATAACCGCAGCAGCAAGTCGTGTCAGCGCATACTCACCCGCCCGTACGATGCCGGCGCCATCAACTCGGGCCAGCATGCGCTGCTCGCGTAATCGTTGAATGGCGTGGGTCGCGCGCTTGCGCGGATTTTCGGCAGCGGGCTCAACGACATCGCAGACCTGTTCGAACAGGTCGATCAGCAGATCTTCCTCGAACGACGCAAGCCCAGCCTTGTCCGCTCTCAGGTACAGACCTGCGAGAAAGCAGACATCCGCTGTCTTCAGGTCAAGATTGACCTGATCCCGCACCAGCGAGGCTATGAGGCGATTGGGATCGGATGCTGTCATAAGCGCTGAGTAGGCTTCTCTGCTACACAGTAACCTCGTTGTGAATGTATCCAGGCCTCATATCGTTTAGGCATTGACGGCCCCCAGTGCATTGACCTGCTGTTCCTGAGTTTTGGGCGCGATCTCGGAATCGTCTGAATATGCTTCGCACATCATCATCTTGTAGTGTGCCAAATGCCCGGACTTGACGAAGATCGCCTTGAAAATGTTTAGGTAGCTTTCCACCATTGCATCGTCGACAGCGACATACAGGTCATCGTGTGCGAAGTGGGAACCATCATTGACCCATGAGAAAAGCGATCGGCATATGACCTTCTCACGCCCCTCAAACAGGTTGCAGATGTCGTCGGTATCGGTTCCACCGAGGATCTTGAAGTAGTTTTCAATAATGCGCCTGAGGGTGTTCTGGATTGAAAGGTTGGATCGGTCGGCCCGTCGCACCTCCGCCCACAGCAGTTCGTATGAGGTGACTATCGGGTTGCTTGTATGGGCCTCTACTCTGGAAGAGTGGTGGGATTTTCGGACGACCCAGAAGGTTTCCTCGCTACGCATCGCGTTTCTACCAGTGCGCCGGGCGTTGAAGGTCACTTCCTTGTGGAAGTAGACATTATGGGTCAGCACGAAAACCTGTTTGATGTGGCCGGTTCCTTGGCGCACCTCATCGAATAGCGCCTTGATCAGACTGCTAACGATGAAGAGGATGTCGCTATCCAGACTCGACACAGGATCGTCGATGACCACTATACGGTCGGTCGTCACGCCGCTTTCCGAATCGCTGCCTTTGAGCAGATGGTAGAAATAGAGGAAGGTGACGAAGGTGCGCTCGCCTTCGCTCAAGGTTTCCTTCGCATCCATACCATCCGGTCGCCGCAGCACATAGGCGGTACCGCTATCTGCCTTGGCTAGAGAGAAACCATGAAAACCGAACGAGGCTAGCAAGGCATTTATTGCATCGATGGTCGGCTGGACACTGGTGGTCGCACGCTCTAGCTCAGCTATTTCTCTCTCCATCTGACGCCGGTCTGCTTCCGCCGCTTCGATCTTGCCGTTCAAGGCAGTGATCGCGCCCACCAACCCTTGCTTCTTCGCCGAGTAATCCTGCAATGCAGGCGCAAGCTCGATGGCGACGATATGTTTCCACACCTGGCTTGCCAGTTGCTGCTTCTCTTTGCCCAGATTAGCTACCATAGCGTTGTGTGCCTTGATCTGCTCGTTGGCCACTGCCAGTGCCTGGGAGATCGCGTACAGAACGTCAGCCAGGGGCTCCAGTGCAACGAGCTGACTTGGCTCGCGTTGCTTATCGGCAAGTTGCTGACGATTGAGAGCAATCCGGGAAGCCAGAAGCGCCACTTCTGTCTTGAGTGTTTCCGCATCGAGGAATCGGGAAGGCGCATTAAGGATCTCGGACAATTGCGCCAAAAGCTGATCGGCCGCCGCGGAATAGGTCTTAGCCAGGTCATCAATGGCAAGACTGTCATTCAGAAACGTTTCGTCGAAATAGGCCTCCAGGCTGGCCGCGAACGAGGTCTCTGTGGCTTGCTGGCAGAAAGGGCAGATTCCTGTCGCCTCATCGAAGTAAGCCCGGCCCTGCCGCACCCAGTCGCTGTTACCCAGCGCCTTGATCATTGCCGCGATATCGACATCTTCCCGGCCCAGAACGCGCTTGCTCAGGATCGGGTTCGATTCGTGGGACAACAGCGCATCGAACGTAGGCAATACGACGAGGGGCTCCGACACAGGTGAGGGGCCAAAAATGGTCTTGGCTTTCTCCTGGAGATCAGCCAACGAAACCAATGCTGCAGAATTCCCACCATGCTCCTGCAGCACACGGACCTTGAAGTTCTCGGCATTGTTGCGTACGCCCTGGAAGGCCAAAGCGAATGCACTATCGTGTTTTTTTCTGGGCCCAGCAAGCCTCCAGAAACCGAGCCTCGAGATCAGCAAGTTCTTTGCGTTTTCCTCCCTGACCATCCAGCCCTTCTAGAGTCTCCCTCAGACTGCTGATGCGTTCACTACAGCGACCGGATTCCTGCTTGAGTGCCGCGATCTTGGCAAGATTGTCGACGTTCTTTTCACCGAGGGTGAAGATGCCTTTGAGCTCCGCGGAGGGACCGAAATTACGTGCAACGAAGTCGCGGTTGTAGACCATGGCCTGAAGAGGCACTCCACTCTTCCAGCCAACATGGCAACTCGGGTAACGAGTAGGGTTGTCGATCACCCTGGAAATTGTGGTTTTGCCACACCCATTGGCACCATAGATAAAGTTGAACTTCGTCAGCCCATCAAGCGCTTGTACCTCTTGTCCATACGAAGCCACCCCCACTATCCGTATTGACTCAATCATTCGCCTCCCTCCCTAGGCAATCGCTGCCAATCTCTGGCTGGCTATTCGTTATATAGCTCGCAATTTCATTCGAATAGAGTGAGTGAAAGACTAGACCAGTCGAGGTCTAGTGATTTATCCCGGAGGCGCACGCTGGATATTGGCGATGTGGCGGCGGGTTATGTCGTCGCGAGGGTGTATTTGGCTAATTCGGCGAAGGTGTCCCAGTGAAGGCTTGTGGAGACTCAGTGGTTTTTGCAGGACTGCCACCGACATTTTGCGGTAATCGAGTGCGGCCACGGTGGCTACAGAGCGAAGTCTCGATGACCTATCAATGAACTGCCGGCGGATTAGCTGAGTGCGGCATGGGGATATTAAATTCTCCCGGTGGTATTGCAGGATTTTCAGCTCAACAGGAGAGGGGTAGCTAGCAGGCCTGGGGCGAGTTCAAATGTCAGAATCCGCGCCTTGAGGTCAGGGGCGTCGTCGTTACAACGCCTGAGCCCAGGAGCTTTTGCTATTCTGTCGACCCGTGCCGCGGGACCTCGTTTACAACGGCTCGCCGTTGTCTTCCCCCCTGCGGATACCCATTCAACCGCTTCCTGGGGGTACGATGCGGAATCATGTAGTGATAGAGGACTGGGAAGGCGACGGTGCTATTCGCCTACCCGACGACGTTCTCCAGGAAATGGGCGTCGACGTTGGGGACACGCTCTACCTCCTTGAGGAATATGTGGGTACAACCCGCTGTCTGGTGCTGAGTAAGTCACCGCGCATTCCTGATCGCGTGGATGAGCTGGTTGGCCACTGGGAGTCGTTTGGCAAGGTCTCCGCCGAGATAAACACCAAGGACGAGTGAGCTGACTACCCAGCCTCCTGCCCGTGAATCCCGGTGCTTGCCACTCTGCCATTGCCTCCTGCAAGAGCAGAGTCCTTCGTGCTTAGACACATGCCGATAGCTTTTGGCCAACCAAATTCCTGGGTTTCGCATATTTAACAGCCCAGGACAAAAAGCAGGTTTGTGCGAATTCAGGCGCAGCACGATTGTAGTCGTGCATTCCACGCGCCGATGGAGCCGGAGCAGCGCTAGGTACCAGCGATCTGTTAACCTCCACTGAGCGTACTGAGCAACGATGCTCGCTGTAGGTCGCGAGCCGACTCAGGCTCAATGAGACGACGGTAGGACGCGTCAGGGTCTGGCTAGTGGTCAAAAATCGATATTCTGGATTTCGTTTTTTGTGCCAAGGCTAACCGCCCTCAGATGTCGCTATTAGCCCTAAACTGCAAGGCACGGTAAAAGACGAAACCCTTGCGGTACGGCACTTAGAGGCATTTTTGAACGCTTGCCGCCAACCAAGATTCCTGTACCGCATTGCCCTCCGAAGGCAGGGGTCGTGGGTTCGAATCCCGCCGGATGCGCCAGACAACGAAAGGCCCCCTGGAGAAATCCAGGGGGCCTTTGTGTTTCTGCACCCGCCCGGAGGCTGCCTCTTCACGACGGCCCGATCCCCGCGAGGCGAGCCGCTCGCAGGGCAAGCCAGAGAACGGTGACGTCTTCGGTGCTGTCCAGGGAACGGCCCGTGATCGCTTCGATACGCCGCATGCGATACACCAGGGTCTGCTTGTGGACATGTAGACGCTGGGCGGCTGCCTGCCAGGAGCGATTTTCTTCAAGAAAGACCTGCAAGCTATGCAGCAGCGGCGCACCTTGGGCTCGCTCCTGTTCCAGCAATGGGCCGAGCGTCTGCCGCGCAGTGCGCTCAGCTTCATCCAGGGAGCGGGGCAACCAGGGCGCCCCCGGCCCCAGGGTGGCGTAGAGGATCAGGGGCATCCGGGGGCCCGCATGCGCGAGAGCGAGACGTGCTTCGCGAAGCGCGTCGGCAAATCGCTCGGGCCGGTCCACCGGGTTGCTCGCTCCCAGCTCTGCGCCCAACCCGGCCTGCAGTTCGCCAATCCGCTCAACGGGTTGAAGCAGGACGACCTCATGGCCCTGGATCCGCAGCAGCCCGCGCTGACCCCAGTGCTGCAGAAGGTCGTCCCTGTCTGGAGCGTCTTCGAGCGGCATCCGAGCAATGCACAGCTGCAACGCAGTGAGTGGCAGTCCCGGCATGAGCACCTGCAGGCGCTGCTCAGCTTGATGGGACGCTGCGCGCCCGTTCAACAGGTCATCCAGAAGCTCGGAACCCAGGCGCAGCCGGCGCTCGCTCTCGACGTGCATACGTTCGAGCTCGATTCCCACGATCGCGAGCAGGTGATGCAGCAGCGCGTAGTCGGGCAGTTCACCAGCGCGGACCACCAGCAGGCAGTCGGGCTCCGATGGCAGGGCCATGCCCAGCATCTCTCCATCGGGATGGGGATAACGCTGCAGCATGGGCGAGAGCCCCGTGCGCCCCTGAGCGCGCGTTTGCCTGATGGCCAGTCGGGCGCTTTCGGCAAGGGCTGGCAAGGCTTCATCCCAAGGCGCCAGGGTGCGGCTGTCGATCAGGTGAAGTGCCGCTGCGACGTCCTTTTCCAGTCGGACTAGGAGTGGCGCCAGCCCGAGGCCACCCAGGCTCAACCGGGCGGTTTCGTAGATGCGCTGGAGCGCCAGGTGCCGTTCGCGCTCGATGCTGCGTCCGGCATCAGCGATGGCGCGGGTAACTGCGGCAAAGGGGACGCCGTACTCGGTGAAGACAAGGGGAAAGCCCAGGCGCTCCGCGGCGTCGCACAGCGCTGCGAGGTCAGCTGGCGCTTGCATGTCTTCGCCGATCATCAGGCCGGCCAGACCGGCCTCCATGAGTCGCTGGACATAGCGACGCTGCTCCGTGGGAGCGGCGGGGATACCGAGGCCTGTGCTCATGAGCAGGTCCCCCTCCCCGAGCCATTCGGTGGGATCGGGGAGTTCGCAGACGTGGGCCCAGCGAACAGGTCGATCAAGGCCGGCAGCTCCGCTCACCAGTCGCGAGCGGAGTGCCGGTAGGGCGAGGAGTTCTCGCAGGGTGAAGGGCATGTCCAGGCTGCTCCAGGGTTGAGCGACCAGTGTAATCGCCAGGGGCCGCCGGTCCGGACCTCACCAGCTGGCCGGCAACATGCCGAGTGCGGAGGCGATGGCGTAGAGGCCACTGGCGGCGAAGATGAGGATGATCGCGACCTGGATCATGGGGTGCGCATACCAGCCACAGGTGAATGCAGGCGCCTGGTCACCGGAGCGGCGCGCGGCGTTGAGCAGCAGGATCGGGATGATGCCCATCAACACACCACCGAAGGTGCCGGCGAAATAGAGGGCGTTGACGAAGCCGCCGATGCCGGAATAGGCCAGCAGGAAGGGCGGTACGGCGACCAGGGCGAGAACCAGGAGGCGCTTGCGCCGGTTGCGCTCGCTGCCCAGGCGGAAATGGTCGAAGAAGTTGGTGAACAGGCAGCCGCCCAGCCCCCAGTAAGAGGTCAGCATGGCCAGCAAGGCGAAGGTGTTGGCGGTGTAGTAGGCCCACTGCCCAAGGGACCTGCCCCAACTGAGCGTGGCCACTTCGCTGAGATTCTCGGGCCCTACCAGAGCGATCACGGAAGCGGGTATCGCGGCGACCAGGATAAAGGTGAGGACCATGCCGAGGATGATCAGCCATGGGAGTCGCCTGGGCGTCGTGAGGTTACCGCGCACCAGTTCCGGCACCAGGAACTGAGCGCCAAAGACGAATACGGCGAGGTTGAAGATGGGGACCACATACTGCCAGTCACTTCGCCACAGGTGGGCGATGCGGGTGTCCGCATGAGTGAGGGTGGCGGCGATCAGTACGCAGACGATCAGCACCATGCCGGTACTGATGAGCTTTTCTCCGATGCCAAGGGCCTTGAGGCCGAGGTAGAGAACCAGCGCGGAGGGGATGAAGAACACCAGGCTGCCCATCTCCCGAGTCAGGCCGTACTGGCCGAAGAAGTCGGCCATGATGTTGCCGCTGCCGCTCATGTAGGCGACCAGGGCACCATAGCTGTTGGCAGCGACGGCAATGAAGATCAGCCAACCTCCGAACGTGCCCAGGTAGCGCCGCGCGAGGCCACTGAGCTGATTGTTGCCGCGTGTGCGCAGGCAGGCTTCTGCGACGTAGAGCATGGTGATGATGCAGAAGAAACAGGTAATGGCGAGGCAGGCGAGCAGCGGCAGGTAGCCGACCTTGCGGGCGGCATAGGCCATGCTGAGCACGCCAGCGCCGATATTGGTGCCGATGATGATGGCGACGGTCTCGAGCGAGCCCAGGGCATGGGCTTCGAGGCCGGATTCCGTTTCGATTCGTTGGTTGATGCCCATTTGTTATGTCCTCTTTTATTGGGATCAAGGGGGGGGAGTGAAGCGGCCCTCGGGTGCAGCATGCTGCGGGATACAGCCCTTCAGCCTTTATCCTCCAGGCCGGCGGGGGCGAAGCGGGCGAGGAAGCGGTCGAGGGGGGCAGGCTCATCGTTCTTCAGCTCTGCGCGCTCCTTGCGCATCACGGCGCTGCGCACCAGAGAACCGCCGATGTAGCGCAGGGGTTCAGGCGGGAACTGGCGACAGCGACGCTCCACCAGCGGGCAGCGACTCCAGGCATCGTCACGCCCCAGAGCCAGGCTGGCGAGGATGCGGCCGCCGAGGCGGCTGGGGCCGACGCCATTGCCGCTCCAGCCGATGCCGTAGTGGATGTTGGTATGCCCGGCGAGTCGACCGAATACGGGCAGGCTGTCGTAAGTGCGGTCGATCGGGCCGGACCAGCGGTGAGTGATACCGACGTCGTTGAGCATGGGATAGGTACGGCGCAGATCGGCCTCGGTAAGGCGAAGACTGGGCGGGTGATCGCTGAAGGTGGCGTCAATCCGCGAACCATATGCGAGGGCTCCGGTGCCCTTGCCGAATGCGATGCGACCGTCGTGGGTGGTTCGGTAGTAGTCGACCATCAACTGAGAGTCGGTAATGGCCTCGCCACCGGTCCAGCCGATCTCGGCCAGTCGATGGGGAATCGTCTCGGTGACGACGATGGAGCTGTTGACGGGCACTATCGCACTGGCGAGTTCGGGCAATGCGGCTGCCCAGGCGTTGGTGGCAAGCACGACGCGGTCCGCTCGGATACTGGCACTGGCTGTGCTCACCTCCACGGGCTCGCCGGGGTTGATGGCGGTCACTCCGGTGTGCTCGTGGATCTCCACACCGCTGGCCAGCGCTACCCGTAGCATTCCGCTTACCAACAGAGCGGGCTGAACGGTGGCGTTGCTGCGTTCGAAGACTCCTGCCAGATGCACGCGGGAGCCTGTTCGCCGGGCCACCTCATCGGCATCGACCCGCTCGAATGGGCTCACACCCAGTCGCTCACAGGCAGCGAGCGTCGCGTTCCAGGTATCGAGGTGTCGTGGAGTGGTGGCGGTCCACAGCCAACCTGCCTGCCGGTAATGGGCGTCGATCTGGTGCTCCTCGCAGAACTCCCCGAGTTCGGAAATGGCACGCTCGGCCTGTTCGCCCAAGAAGTGTGCCTGGTTGGCATCGCAGAAGCTCAGGAGGGTTCCGATCTTGGGCCACCAGGACATGACGAATCCTCCATTGCGCCCGGATGCACCGCCGCCACAGACATCCTGCTCGACCAGCATGACGCGCGCCTGGGGCTCCATTTGCTTGATGGAAAGGGCTGTCCAAAGTCCGACGAAGCCGCCACCGATGATCAGGACATCGACCTTGTGCTTGCCAGTCAGAGGAGCGGGCGGGCTCACATCATGCTCGATGGACTCCATCCAATAGCTGGCCTTGAGGGGAGGGGTAAGCGTTAGCTTCATGTCGAAAGGACCGGACTCGAAGGGTAAGTCGAGCCAGTCTCAGGGAGGGCCACCCAGGCAACAATCAGGCGTTATTAGGAAATGTCACGCCCTGTTCGTACGAAGGTATGAAGCTACTTGGCCAAGCGAGCGTGCTGCAAAGGAAGGGGAGTCGGAAACACTCGAAGTGGGACTGGAGTTATCCCCAGCAGACTTTTCATCCGCGCAAAGTCAAACCCCCGATCATCTTTCGATGATCGGGGGTTTGGTATAGGTGCTTGACGATGACCTACTCTCACATGGGGAAACCCCACACTACCATCGGCGATGCATCGTTTCACTACTGAGTTCGGGATGGGATCAGGTGGTTCCAACGCTCTATGGTCGTCAAGCAATTCTTTAGGGTGATCGTCGAGACGCTCACCCGAATTCGGGTATGTGACAGCAATTTGCGGTTCAATCG
>NZ_JYFT01000011.1:135243-140632 GCF_000931385.1 Pseudomonas sp. FeS53a | reverse complement strand
TCCGCGCAAAGTCAAACCCCCGATCATCTTTCGATGATCGGGGGTTTGGTATAGGTGCTTGACGATGACCTACTCTCACATGGGGAAACCCCACACTACCATCGGCGATGCATCGTTTCACTACTGAGTTCGGGATGGGATCAGGTGGTTCCAACGCTCTATGGTCGTCAAGCAATTCTTTAGGGTGATCGTCGAGACGCTCACCCGAATTCGGGTATGTGACAGCAATTTGCGGTTCAATCGAACTTTCGGTTTGTCGACTTCACCAACAACACCAGATTGTTTGGGTGTTATATGGTCAAGCCTCACGGGCAATTAGTATTGGTTAGCTCAACGCCTCACAGCGCTTACACACCCAACCTATCAACGTCGTAGTCTTCGACGGCCCTTTAGGGGATTCAAGATCCCAGTGAGATCTCATCTTGAGGCGAGTTTCCCGCTTAGATGCTTTCAGCGGTTATCTCTTCCGAACATAGCTACCCGGCAGTGCCACTGGCGTGACAACCGGAACACCAGAGGTTCGTCCACTCCGGTCCTCTCGTACTAGGAGCAGCCCCTCTCAAATCTCAAACGTCCACGGCAGATAGGGACCGAACTGTCTCACGACGTTCTAAACCCAGCTCGCGTACCACTTTAAATGGCGAACAGCCATACCCTTGGGACCGGCTTCAGCCCCAGGATGTGATGAGCCGACATCGAGGTGCCAAACACCGCCGTCGATATGAACTCTTGGGCGGTATCAGCCTGTTATCCCCGGAGTACCTTTTATCCGTTGAGCGATGGCCCTTCCATACAGAACCACCGGATCACTAAGACCTACTTTCGTACCTGCTCGACGTGTCTGTCTCGCAGTCAAGCGCGCTTTTGCCTTTATACTCTGCGACCGATTTCCGACCGGTCTGAGCGCACCTTCGTACTCCTCCGTTACTCTTTGGGAGGAGACCGCCCCAGTCAAACTGCCCACCATACACTGTCCTCGATCCGGATTACGGACCAGAGTTAGAACCTCAAGCATGCCAGGGTGGTATTTCAAGGATGGCTCCACGAGAACTGGCGTCCTCGCTTCAAAGCCTCCCACCTATCCTACACAAGCAGGCTCAAAGTCCAGTGCAAAGCTACAGTAAAGGTTCACGGGGTCTTTCCGTCTAGCCGCGGATACACTGCATCTTCACAGCGATTTCAATTTCACTGAGTCTCGGGTGGAGACAGCGCCGCCATCGTTACGCCATTCGTGCAGGTCGGAACTTACCCGACAAGGAATTTCGCTACCTTAGGACCGTTATAGTTACGGCCGCCGTTTACCGGGGCTTCGATCAAGAGCTTCGCTTGCGCTAACCCCATCAATTAACCTTCCGGCACCGGGCAGGCGTCACACCCTATACGTCCACTTTCGTGTTTGCAGAGTGCTGTGTTTTTAATAAACAGTCGCAGCGGCCTGGTATCTTCGACCGGCATGGGCTTACGGAGTAAATCCTTCACCCTCACCGGCGCACCTTCTCCCGAAGTTACGGTGCCATTTTGCCTAGTTCCTTCACCCGAGTTCTCTCAAGCGCCTTGGTATTCTCTACCCAACCACCTGTGTCGGTTTGGGGTACGGTTCCTAGTTACCTGAAGCTTAGAAGCTTTTCCTGGAAGCATGGCATCAACCACTTCGTCATCTAAAAGATAACTCGTCATCAGCTCTCGGCATTGAGCGCCCGGATTTTCCTAAGCACCCTGCCTACCACCTTAAACTTGGACAACCAACGCCAAGCTGGCCTAGCCTTCTCCGTCCCTCCATCGCAGTAACTAGAAGTACGGGAATATTAACCCGTTTCCCATCGACTACGCTTTTCAGCCTCGCCTTAGGGGCCGACTCACCCTGCGTCGATTAACGTTGCGCAGGAACCCTTGGTCTTTCGGCGTGGGTGTTTTTCACACCCATTGTCGTTACTCATGTCAGCATTCGCACTTCTGATACCTCCAGCGAGCTTCTCAACTCACCTTCACAGGCTTACAGAACGCTCCTCTACCGCGTCACTTACGTGACACCCGCAGCTTCGGTGTGTGGTTTGAGCCCCGTTACATCTTCCGCGCAGGCCGACTCGACTAGTGAGCTATTACGCTTTCTTTAAAGGATGGCTGCTTCTAAGCCAACCTCCTAGCTGTCTAAGCCTTCCCACATCGTTTCCCACTTAACCACAACTTTGGGACCTTAGCTGGCGGTCTGGGTTGTTTCCCTTTTCACGACGGACGTTAGCACCCGCCGTGTGTCTCCCACGCTCGGCACTTCCAGGTATTCGGAGTTTGCATCGGTTTGGTAAGTCGGGATGACCCCCTAGCCGAAACAGTGCTCTACCCCCTGGAGTGATACGTGAGGCGCTACCTAAATAGCTTTCGAGGAGAACCAGCTATCTCCGAGCTTGATTAGCCTTTCACTCCGATCCACAAGTCATCCGCTACCTTTTCAACGGGAGTCGGTTCGGTCCTCCAGTCAGTGTTACCTAACCTTCAACCTGCTCATGGATAGATCGCCCGGTTTCGGGTCTATACCCAGCGACTAAACGCCCTATTAAGACTCGCTTTCGCTACGCCTCCCCTATTCGGTTAAGCTCGCCACTGAATATAAGTCGCTGACCCATTATACAAAAGGTACGCAGTCACCTAACAAAGTAGGCTCCCACTGCTTGTACGCATACGGTTTCAGGTTCTATTTCACTCCCCTCTCCGGGGTTCTTTTCGCCTTTCCCTCACGGTACTGGTTCACTATCGGTCAGTCAGTAGTATTTAGCCTTGGAGGATGGTCCCCCCATGTTCAGACAAAGTTTCACGTGCTCCGTCCTACTCGATTTCACTTCCAGGACCCTTTCGCGTACGGGGCTATCACCCACTATGGCCGCACTTTCCAGAGCGTTCCGCTAAAATCCAAGAAGCTTAAGGGCTAATCCCCGTTCGCTCGCCACTACTAAGGGAATCTCGGTTGATTTCTTTTCCTCAGGGTACTTAGATGTTTCAGTTCCCCTGGTTCGCCTCTTGCACCTATGGATTCAGTACAAGATACCTAGGTTATCCTAGGTGGGTTCCCCCATTCAGAGATCTCCGGATCAAAGTCTGTTTGCCGACTCCCCGAAGCTTATCGCAGGCTACCACGTCTTTCATCGCCTCTGACTGCCAAGGCATCCACCGTATGCGCTTCTTCACTTGACCATATAACCCCAAGCAATCTGCCAGTGGTCATGGTGTGAAGACGACATTCGCCGAAAATTCGCGCTTGAACTCGCAAATTTTGCCTTGAGTTGCTGAGTGCAGTGAAACACTCAACAAGTCACTTCTATCACATACCCAAATTTTTAAAGAACGTTCTGGCGCAAAGACCAGAAATCAATACCTGAACCAGGTACTCATTTCTGAGCTTTCAGCGATTGTGTGGATGGTGGAGCCAAGGAGGATCGAACTCCTGACCTCCTGCGTGCAAAGCAGGCGCTCTCCCAGCTGAGCTATGGCCCCTTCAGACCTGCTGCGCCCTCGACAATTGGTGGGTCTGGGCAGATTCGAACTGCCGACCTCACCCTTATCAGGGGTGCGCTCTAACCAACTGAGCTACAGACCCAATCGTCACACTTTCGGGTCTAAACCCAATCGCTTTTCGCAAGTGAATCAAGCAATTCGTGTGGGAGCTTATGAAGAAGCTGATGTCTTCGATTAAGGAGGTGATCCAGCCGCAGGTTCCCCTACGGCTACCTTGTTACGACTTCACCCCAGTCATGAATCACTCCGTGGTAACCGTCCTCCTTGCGGTTAGACTAGCTACTTCTGGAGCAACCCACTCCCATGGTGTGACGGGCGGTGTGTACAAGGCCCGGGAACGTATTCACCGTGACATTCTGATTCACGATTACTAGCGATTCCGACTTCACGCAGTCGAGTTGCAGACTGCGATCCGGACTACGATCGGTTTTATGGGATTAGCTCCACCTCGCGGCTTGGCAACCCTTTGTACCGACCATTGTAGCACGTGTGTAGCCCTGGCCGTAAGGGCCATGATGACTTGACGTCATCCCCACCTTCCTCCGGTTTGTCACCGGCAGTCTCCTTAGAGTGCCCACCCGAGGTGCTGGTAACTAAGGACAAGGGTTGCGCTCGTTACGGGACTTAACCCAACATCTCACGACACGAGCTGACGACAGCCATGCAGCACCTGTGTCAGAGTTCCCGAAGGCACCAATCCATCTCTGGAAAGTTCTCTGCATGTCAAGGCCAGGTAAGGTTCTTCGCGTTGCTTCGAATTAAACCACATGCTCCACCGCTTGTGCGGGCCCCCGTCAATTCATTTGAGTTTTAACCTTGCGGCCGTACTCCCCAGGCGGTCGACTTATCGCGTTAGCTGCGCCACTAAGATCTCAAGGATCCCAACGGCTAGTCGACATCGTTTACGGCGTGGACTACCAGGGTATCTAATCCTGTTTGCTCCCCACGCTTTCGCACCTCAGTGTCAGTATCAGTCCAGGTGGTCGCCTTCGCCACTGGTGTTCCTTCCTATATCTACGCATTTCACCGCTACACAGGAAATTCCACCACCCTCTACCGTACTCTAGCTCAGTAGTTTTGGATGCAATTCCCAGGTTGAGCCCGGGGCTTTCACATCCAACTTGCTGAACCACCTACGCGCGCTTTACGCCCAGTAATTCCGATTAACGCTTGCACCCTTCGTATTACCGCGGCTGCTGGCACGAAGTTAGCCGGTGCTTATTCTGTTGGTAACGTCAAAACAGCAAGGTATTAACTTACTGCCCTTCCTCCCAACTTAAAGTGCTTTACAATCCGAAGACCTTCTTCACACACGCGGCATGGCTGGATCAGGCTTTCGCCCATTGTCCAATATTCCCCACTGCTGCCTCCCGTAGGAGTCTGGACCGTGTCTCAGTTCCAGTGTGACTGATCATCCTCTCAGACCAGTTACGGATCGTCGCCTTGGTGGGCCATTACCCCACCAACTAGCTAATCCGRCCTAGGCTCATCTGATAGCGTGAGGTCCGAAGATCCCCCACTTTCTCCCGTAGGACGTATGCGGTATTAGCGTTCCTTTCGAAACGTTATCCCCCACTACCAGGCAGATTCCTAGGCATTACTCACCCGTCCGCCGCTGAATCATGGAGCAAGCTCCACTCATCCGCTCGACTTGCATGTGTTAGGCCTGCCGCCAGCGTTCAATCTGAGCCATGATCAAACTCTTCAGTTCAATACTGCTTGGGTTTTGAGAAAACCCTAAACTTGGCTCAGCAATCGCAAATAAACTCTCGAATTCACGAGTGTTACTTGTGTTGCTGATAATCAGTCGACTACCAGTCTTACATCACAAGCACCCACACGAATTGCTTGATTCAAATTTTTAAAGAGCGTTTCGATCAAG
>NZ_JYFT01000011.1:0-135143 GCF_000931385.1 Pseudomonas sp. FeS53a | reverse complement strand
TCCACTCATCCGCTCGACTTGCATGTGTTAGGCCTGCCGCCAGCGTTCAATCTGAGCCATGATCAAACTCTTCAGTTCAATACTGCTTGGGTTTTGAGAAAACCCTAAACTTGGCTCAGCAATCGCAAATAAACTCTCGAATTCACGAGTGTTACTTGTGTTGCTGATAATCAGTCGACTACCAGTCTTACATCACAAGCACCCACACGAATTGCTTGATTCAAATTTTTAAAGAGCGTTTCGATCAAGYCTTTCGYCTCAACCGAGGCCGCGCATTCTACAGCAGCCTTTCTTTCTGTCAAGCTGTTTTTCGAAGAATTTTTTCTTTCTACTCAACAACTTGCGCATCCGTCGAAACACTCTTCAACATCAGCGGGAGGCGAATCATACAGCATTCAAACTCGCTGTCAACACCTCTTTTCAGCAATCAACCTGACTAGCAGATCAATCACCGCGAATCCGCAACCACTCCGGAACCGCACCCCACCTCAAACACTTAACTCATTGATTTTCAAGGAGTTTTCGCTGTCCGCCGTGGGAGTGGTGCGCATTATAGAGACCTCAGCCACGGCGTCAACACCTATTTTCAGTTTGCTGTCGAAACGTACTTTTGAGACGGGATCGGCGTTCCCGAAACTCCCCCACGAACCGGTTGAACCCGAGGCCCAGCGGGGGATCAAACCCCGCTCAAGCCCGTGGCAGACAATCCGCCACCCGCTGTCCAACTACAAGAGGAAGAATCGTGCAGGAACTGAACATCAAGGTCGGTGACCACCTCGACCTGGGCGAAGGCGTCGTAGTCCGTGTTGTCGCCGCGCAGGGCTCGCAGATCAAGCTGGGCATCGTCGCGCCCAAGCATGTAGCCGTGCACCGCGAAGAGATCTACAAGCGCATCAACCCGGACCACCGGGTGGCACGCGCCTGCTGAAGCTTCACCCTCTCAGCCGCAGCGGATCGACCATCCCTGCGGCGATCGCCATCCCCACCAGGTCCGGCAGGCACTCTGCCCGCATCCGCTTCATCACCCTGGCGCGATAGAGATCGACAGTCTTCACGCTAATAGAAAGCTGCTCGGCCACCTCCCGATTGGTGTAGCCCTTCACCAACGGCAGGAACACATCCCGCTCCCGCGGCGTCAGGCTGTCCAAGCGTTCCTGCAGATCCCCCTGAGCGAGATTGCGAACCCGCGCCGAGCGGTTCAGTGCTTCCTGCACGCTGTCCAGCAGCAGTTGCTCGTTGTAAGGCTTCTCGATGAAATCCTGCGCCCCCGCCTTGAAGGCCCGCACCACGATGGGCACATCCGCGTGACCGCTGACAAAGATCACCGGCAGATCGATCCCCCGTGCCCGCAGTTCCTCCTGCACGTTCAGCCCGCCCATCCCGGGCATGCGCACGTCCAGCAACACACAGGCATCCGCTGCCGGGTCGCACGCCTCCAAAAAGGCCTTGCCACTGGTGAACGGCAGCGCCGCCAGCCCCACCGACTCCAGCAGCCAGACCGTGGAATCGAGCATCCCCTGGTCGTCATCCACCACATAGACCACCTGGCGGGCGCTTGTCGTCATCCTTACTACTCCATTCTTGTGATTGTCAGTGCAGCGGCAGGCGGCAACGCATGCGCAACCCGCCCTCCTCCATCGGCTCGCCTTCCAGCGAGCCCCCGAACCCCTCGATGATGCTGCGACTCATCGACAGCCCCAGTCCCAGCCCTTCCGGCTTGCTGGTATAGAAAGGCGTGAAGATGCGCTCCAGCGCCAAGGCATCGAGCCCCGGCCCCTCGTCGAGCACCTCCACATCAATACCGGCGCCCGGCATCAACCGAGCGCTGATCACCACCCGTGAAGCCGCCTGTGGATTCGCCTCACGATTGGCCTCGATGGCATTGCGCAACAGGTTCAACAGCACCTGCTCCAACAGCACCCGATCCGCGAAGACCGATGGCAGCCCCGCCGGTAATCGCTCCTCGATCACCACCTGGGCAGCGCCCGCCTCCCAGGCGCAGAGCCGGACCGCCTCGCGCGCCACCTCTGCCACATCCAACGCCTGCATGCGTCGCTGCCCCTTGCGCAAGAATGCACGCAGCCGCTTGATCACCTCCGACGCGTGCTCCGCATGCTCGGCAATGCGTTCCAGCCCCTGGGCCACCCGCTCAGCCGCCTGGGGGTTGCTGCCCAGGCTTTGCAGATAACGCTGGCTGGCGCCCACGTAATTCATCACCGCCGCCAACGGCTGGTTGATCTCATGGGCAATCCCCGAGGCCAGCTCGCCCAGGGTCACCAGGCGCGCCGTATGGGCCAGCTCGTCCTGATGGCGGCGCTGCTGGGCTTCGCGCAGCTCCCGCTCGCTCATGTCCCGCGCCACCAGCGAGTAATAACGCTCGCCCCCGGCCGCCCGATGCGCCAACAGCACCAGCGAGACCGGCAACGACCCACTCCCATCAAGCGCACACAGACGCGCATCGGCGCTCCACACCCCCACGCGCTCGGCCTGTACCTGCCCCGCCTGCAACCTCGCCAGGTCGTCTGTCGAGAACAACGCCGCCAGCGACGGCAACGCCAGCCCGTCCTCCAACCCCAGCGCACGACGAGCAGCCGGATTGAGGTCCGTGACCAGCCCCAGCGCATCGAAGAACAGCACCGGATCGGTATTGGCTTCAACCACCTCCGCCAGGCGCCGCTTGTGCTCCTCGGCCTGTACTCGCGCCGTGATGTCCCGGGAGACGCTCACCACCTCCACCACCGCCCCTGTGTAGGTCTCGCGGATCGCCCGGCACGCCGTCTCGAACCACAGGTAATGCCCCGCGCGGTGACGGATGCGGTAGGTCATGGTGTGGTAGCCATCAGTCTCCAGCGCATCCCGCGCACGCTGGATCAGCGGCATCAGGTCCTGCGCATGGAACAACCCCTGCGCCAGCACCCCGCGCAACTCCTCAGGCCAAAAACCCAGCAGCGTCCAGGACGCCGGCGACGCGTCGAGGAAGCGCCCCTCCGGCGTGTGCCGGGAAATCAGATCCGTAGTGTTCTCCGTGATCAGCCGATACAAGCGCCGCGCCTGCGCCGCCTCACGCTCGGCCAACAGCGGCCGGGTCGCATCACGGCAGCGCCCTAATATCCGCTGGTTCTCGGGGTCGGGCACGAAGGTCCAGAGCAGGATGCGCCCATCACACTGCGCCTCCACCTCCTCGATGGCCCGGCACTGCGCCAGGCAGGCCCGCACCAGCGCCACATGATTGACCGGCAGGAAGCGCAGCACCGCACCCGGCGGCTGCTCCGCCAGCAAGGCCAGCAGCGCCGCGTTCAGCTCCAGCGGCCCCCCCGCCTCGTCCAGCAGCAGGCTCGGCTGAGGATCGTGCCCCAGCAATGGCGAAGCCCGCATCAGGCCTGCCGACTGCGCCAGCACTGTCGACAGCAGTTCCTCCACCGCCCCCAGCCACTCCAGCCCCACCCCCGGCTGTACCTCCACCAGCAGCAGGCCCGGCTGATCGGCCTCCAGCGCCAGGTCGAATACCTGGCCATGGCTGATCCCGGCACGTCGCAAGCGCCCCGCCAGCCAGCAATCCACAGTGCGCACAGCCGAAAGGCTCAGGCGCCCCAGTTCCGCCACTCGCTCGAACAGTCGCGCATCGCTCGCCCCCAGCGGGTCCCCCTGCCCTGGCGGCAAGTGCTGCCCGCTCCCCTCGTGGGTGTAGATCCCCGCCCCCGCCTGCCACACCAGGTAATAAGCCTGGCGCACCTCCGGGTAGCCTCGCAGCGCCCCGCACAGCGCGTCCGCCCGCGCAGACACCGCCACGCCCTCGCGTTGCAGACGCAGCCAGGTGTGCAAACGGACAGGATTACGGCTCATGGGACGGCAGGCTCCAGGGCAAAAGCGGCGACAGCCTAGCAGCGCTCGAAGCCTTGGCCTCTACGCCTTAGGTATAAAACGAAACAATATAGTAGATATACGATACTACTCAGGTATTAATTCCATACTCAATAGCAAACGATATATAAATGACCCCGAACGATCCCGGACCCAGGTCAAAAACGACACGGCCGGGGCACAAGAGCTAACAATCAGCCACCGGGTAATCCGCATGTCGATCTATGAACAGGGCCTCGCCCCTGCTGCCGTGAACCATATCGCCCTCAGCCCGCTGAGCTTCATCGAGCGGACCGCCAGCATCTACCCCCACTATCCCGCCGTCGTCCATGGCGCCATCCGCCGCAACTGGGCAGAGACCTACGCCCGCTGCCGCCGGTTGGCCTCGGCGCTGGCCGGGCGCGGCATCGGCAAAGGCGACACCGTCGCCGTGATGCTGCCCAACATCCCGCAGATGCTGGAAACGCATTTCGGCGTTCCCATGATCGGCGCCGTCCTCAACACCCTCAACGTGCGCCTCGACGCCGAAGCCATCGCCTTCATGCTGCAACACGGCGAAGCCAAGGTCCTGATCACCGACCGCGAATTCTTCGACGTCATCCACGCCGCCGTCGGCATGCTCGACCACCCGCCCCTGCTGGTGGACGTCAACGACCCCGAATACGGCGAAGGCCAGGCCATCAGCGAACTGGACTACGAAGCACTGCTGGCCGAAGGCGACCCCGAGTTCGCCTGGCAATGGCCGGAAGATGAATGGCAAGCCATCTCCCTCAACTACACCTCCGGCACCACCGGCAACCCCAAGGGCGTCGTCTACCACCACCGCGGCGCGTTCCTCAACGCCCTCGGCAACCAGATGACCTGGGGCCTCGGCCACCACCCCGTCTACCTCTGGACCCTGCCGATGTTCCATTGCAACGGCTGGTGCTACCCCTGGACCATCACCGCCCTCGCCGGCGTCCACGTCTTCCTGCGTCGGGTCGACCCGCAACGCATCCTCACCCTCATCCGCGACGAGCAGGTCACCCACCTGTGCGGCGCCCCCATCGTCCTCAACGCCCTGGTGAACATGCCGCCGGAAGCCAAAGCCGCCATCGACCACCCGGTCCACGCCATGGTCGCCGGCGCCGCCCCGCCGGCCAAGGTCATCGGCGCCGTCGAGGAGATGGGCATCCGCGTCACCCATGTCTATGGCCTTACCGAGGTCTATGGCCCGGTCACCGTCTGCGCCTGGCACGGCGAATGGGACGAACTGCCCCTCGAGGAACGTGCCCGCATCAAGGCCCGCCAGGGCGTGCGCTACCCCACCCTCGAAGGCGTCATGGTCGCCGACCCCAAGACCCTCGAACCGACCCCGCGCGACGGCGAAACCATTGGCGAGATCTTCCTGCGCGGCAACACCGTCATGAAGGGCTACCTGAAGAACCCCACCGCCACCACCGAAGCCTTCAGCGGCGGCTGGTTCCACACCGGCGACCTCGGCGTCTGGCACCCCGACGGCTACGTCGAGATCAAGGACCGCCTCAAAGACATCATCATCTCCGGCGGCGAGAACATCTCCACCATCGAACTGGAAGGCGTCCTCTACCGCCACCCCGCCGTACTGGAAGCCGCCGTGGTCGCCCGCCCGGACGAGAAGTGGGGCGAAACCCCCTGCGCCTTCGTCACCCTCAAGGCCGACCACCAGTCCGTCCGCGAGAGCGACATCATCGCCTTCTGCCGCGACCACCTCGCCGGCTTCAAGGTCCCGCGCACCGTGGTCTTCACCACCCTGCCGAAAACCTCCACCGGCAAGATCCAGAAATACGTCTTGCGCGACATGGCCAAGGCCCTCTGAGCCAAACCCCGCGAACCCCGAGAGAGGCCGCCCACCCGGGCGGCCCCGTCACGCCGAGAGAACACCGATGCCCGAGTACAACGCCCCCCTGCGCGACCTGCGCTTCGTCCTGCATGAACTGTTCGAAGCCCCGCGCCTCTGGGCCCGACTGCCGGCCCTGGCCGAAACCGTGGATGCCGATACCGCCGATGCCATCCTCGAAGAGGCCGCCAAAGTCACCGGCGGCCTGATCGCACCGCTCAACCGCAGCGGCGACGAAGAAGGCGCCCAGTGGGTCGAAGGCCGGGTCATCACCCCAGCCGGCTTCAAGGCCGCCTACGCCACCTATATAGAAGGAGGCTGGGTCGGCCTCTCCGGCAACCCGCAGTACGGCGGCATGGGCATGCCCAAGATGCTCGCCGTGCAGTTCGAGGAAATGCTCTACGCCGCCAACTCCAGCTTCGCCCTCTACTCCGCCCTCAGCGCCGGCGCCTGCCTCGCCATCGACGCCCACGCCAGCGCCGAACTCAAGCAGGCCTACCTGCCCAATCTGTACGCCGGCACCTGGGCCGGCTCCATGTGCCTTACCGAGCCACACGCCGGCACCGACCTCGGCATCATCCGCACCAAGGCCGAACCCCAGGCGGACGGCAGCTACCGCATCACCGGCACCAAGATCTTCATCACCGGCGGCGAGCAGGACCTCACCGAGAACATCATCCACCTCGTCCTCGCCAAGCTCCCCGACGCCCCCGCAGGCCCCAAGGGCATCTCCCTGTTCCTCGTACCCAAGGTCCTGGTGAACGCAGACGGCAGCCTCGGCCAGCCCAACGCACTCTCCTGCGGCTCCATCGAACACAAGATGGGCATCAAGGCCTCCGCCACCTGCGTGATGAACTTCGACGGCGCCACCGGCTACCTCATCGGCGACGCCAACAAAGGCCTCGCCGCCATGTTCACCATGATGAATTACGAGCGCCTCTCCATCGGCATCCAGGGCATCGGTTGCGCCGACGCCTCCTACCAGAGCGCCGTCGCCTACGCCCGCGAACGCCTGCAGAGCCGCGCCCCTACCGGCCCCCAGGCCCAGCACAAGGTGGCCGACCCTATCCTCGTCCACCCCGACGTGCGCCGCATGCTGCTCACCATGAAAGCCCTCACCGAAGGCGGCCGCGCCTTCGCCTGCTACGTCGGCCAGCAACTCGACCTCGCCAAGTTCAGTGACGACGCCGACGAACGCCAAGCGGCCGAAGCCCTGGTCGCCCTGCTCACCCCCGTCGCCAAGGCCTTCTTCACCGACACCGGCCTGGAAAGCACCGTCCACGGCCAGCAGGTATTCGGCGGCCACGGCTACATCCGCGAATGGGGCCAGGAGCAACTGGTCCGCGACGTCCGCATCGCCCAGATCTACGAAGGCACCAACGGCATCCAGGCCCTCGACCTGCTCGGCCGCAAGGTCGTCGCCAATGGCGGCACCAGCCTGCGCCGCTTCACCGCCGAGATCCGCCGCTACGCCACGGAAGACGTCCCGCACCGCGCCGCCCTGCTCGACGCCGTCGACCGCCTGGAGCGCACCACCACCCGCGTGCTGGAACAGGCCGCCAGCGACCCCAACGCCATCGGCGCCGCCTCCGTCGACTACCTGCACCTGTTCGGCTACGTCGCCTATGCCTGGCTCTGGTCCCGCATGGCCCGCATCGCCAGCGAACGCCAACCCCAGGACCCGGCCTTCTACAGCGCCAAGCAGGCCACCGCCGCCTTCTACTTCGAACGCCTGCTACCCCGCACCCTCAGCCTCGAAGCCAGCATCCTCGCCGGCAGCCGCACCCTATACGGCATCACCGCCGAGCAATTCTGACCCCTTAGCGTGACGCGGCCCCGCCCTGGGTGTCCGCGTTTTTTATTTCGGACCTGCGCCCCTCACAGTAAAAACCCTACAAATAGAAGGAAATAATCCCACACAGATAGCGGCCAATAGCTTTCAGACTGAGGCACTATCAATCTCACGATAATTCAGGTGCTTGGGAATGGAATCCTATGAGTTGGTGCTTTTCGCTTGAGCTGGATGAAAGCCTCTATCCCCTATCCGCCGTACGACGAGCGGCCTACGCGATGGCTGGAGACTGCTCGATCCAGATCGACCGCGCAGAGACCAAGCTGATCCTCGGCATTTCCCCCGTCAGCCCCACTGCAGACTTCACAGAACTACAAGCGAAAGCCCAACTGCTCCGTACGCTCAATGACTTCGTGCTCCGAGAGGTCATTCGGCAAGAAACCCGCGGCGTCCACGAGCTGCTAGCGAAAGCAGCCTTGCACGGCAGCGGCGTGTCCTGATGCTCCCGCCCTTGATCGCAACCGATAGCGGTTACCGCCTGCTTCCCTTCCGCTTCATGCGGATGGAGGGCGACCCCCGACAGGAGGTACTGATTACCTCGGAGACAGGCGAGTACCTGTTCATTGCGGAGCACCAGTTGCCCTTGCTCATCCACCGGCAGTTGCCTGCGGGTACAGCACTCTACAGGGACCTGCTGGCACGCCACTTCATCCACGAGCCCGGCCGCCACGACCCACTCCCGGAAATGGCGGCCCAGTACCGCAGTCGCAAATCCTTCCTGTTCGGCGGGCCAGCCCTCCATCTCTTCGTCGTCACGCTGCGCTGCAACCACACCTGCCAGTACTGCCAGGTTTCACGCGCACCGCTGGCAGGCGCCGGACACGATATGAGCGCCGAGCATGCCAGCGATGCGGTGGCGAGGCTCTTCGAATCCCCATCCCCTGTGCTGACAGTCGAATTCCAGGGCGGGGAGCCGCTTCTTGCCTTTGACCGCATCCGCCAGATTGTCGAGCAGGTGAGCGAACGCAACGAACAGGAACAGCGCGACATCCAGTTCGTCATCAGCAGCACGCTTCATCACCTCGACGACACCATCATCGAGTTCGCCCAGCAGCATCGCATCCAGTTCTCCACGTCCCTGGATGGCCCCGGTTTTCTTCACAACGCCAATCGCCCCATCCCCACGCGAGATGCCTACCAGCGCACGCTGGCGGGTATCGAGTGGGTCCGCGCGGTCCTGGGCCACGATGCGGTGTCAGCGCTGACGACCCTGACCAGCCGGAGCCTCGAGTACCCCCGGCAGATCGTCGATGAATACATCGAACAGGGCTTCAACGGCATATCGCTGAGACCGCTCAGTCCGTATGGCTTCGCCAGGTCATCGAGCGAACGACTCGACTACCCCATGGATCGGTACGTCCGCTTCTACAAGGAAGCGCTGGCATACCTTATTGAGGTCAACCAACAAGGCATCTACCTGGCCGAGGGCTACGCCGCCCTGCTGCTGACAAACATCCTCACGCCGTTCTCCTCCGGTTATGTCGACCTGCGCTCTCCCATGGGGGCTGGCATCGGAGCCCTGGTCTACAACTACGACGGCTTTGTCTATCCATCCGATGAAGCCCGAATGCTGCTGGAAATGGGCGAAGAAGGACTGCGCCTCGGCAGCGTCAAGGAGCCGCTGGCCAACCTGCTTCGCTCGCCGGTGATCGAGCTCTTGCTGTCCGCAGGCGTAGCGGAGGCGCTTCCGGGCTGTGCGGATTGCGCCCTGGTGCCCTACTGCGGAGCGGACTCGGTCGAGCATTTTGCTCGCCAAGGCGACCCGATCGGGCACAAGCGGTTCAGCTCGTTCTGTGAAAAAAACACCGCGCTGCTCTCCCACTTGTTCCATCTGTTGCACAACGACGACGAAGCGACCCACCGGGTGCTGCTGTCATGGCTGGCCAAGCGGTCGTTGAAAGATGTCCCCCCGATTGGATACAGGGGCTAGCATGCTGCGCCTGGATACCCAGTTCGACATACGGAATCTCCGCACGCCCAGGCTTCTCAAGGTGATTACGCTCCCCGAGCTGATCGAGAAAGGAACCCACGCTTGCGCAGGTGAGGCCTCCTTCGTTGATCTGCTCCTGCATGTCGCGGACGCCGATGCTCTGGACGACCACCTGCTCCCATCCTTCCCACTGGCGGGGCTGCTCATCGACGAAGGTCCGTGCCCGGGCCTCGACGAGCAGAAGCTGGTGCTCTCGAACCCTCGGGATCCGGGCGTTGTTCGCCCGGGTGATGTCATCGCACTTTCGCCGGACTCCCGAACCGTTAGAGTCCTCTATCGCCGTGGTGCCAACAGCAACCTGCTGTTCATGACGGATCGCTGCAACAGCTTGTGCCTCATGTGCTCGCAGCCGCCAAAGGACGTCGAGGACTCGTGGCACGTGGAGGAGAACCTCCGCCTGCTCGACCTCATCGACCCAGGTGAGGAGCAGTTGGGCGTCAGCGGTGGAGAACCCACGCTCTACCGGGAGGGCCTGCTGGCAATCCTCGCGAAAACCAAGTGGATCTCCCCGGAAAAATCCGTGCATGTGCTCAGCAATGGCCGCCTGCTCAGCGATCCCGCGTGGATCGACGAACTGAAGCGCGTCGATCACCCGGCACTCACATGGGGCATTCCACTCTATGGCGATACGGCAGAGCTTCATGACCAGGTGGTGCAGGCCCAAGGGGCATTCAGCGAAACCATGCGCGGCATCTACAACCTCGCGCGTGCAGGCCAAAGGGTAGAGATCCGCGTGGTTCTCAATCAGTTGACCGTACCCCGGCTACCCCAGCTCGCCCACTTCATCTTCAGGAACATGCCCTTCGTCGAACACATTGCGCTGATGGGCATCGAGAGCACCGGGTTGGCCAAGAAAAACTACCAGGCGCTGTGGATTGACCCACTCGACTATCAGGACGCCCTGGCCAGTGCTTGCCACTTTCTTGAAGTACGGGGCATGGCCCCCTCGATCTACAACCTTCCCCTCTGCGTGCTGGCCCCTTCGTTGATGCCTTTCTACCGACAGAGCATCTCCGACTGGAAGAACCTCTTCATCGACACCTGCGCAGGCTGTGAAGCAACAGGACAGTGCGCCGGTTTCTTCAAATCGCACTCGCAGCGCTGGCAAAGCCGGGGCATCAGACCGCTGAAACGAGAGGAACTGCCCCTCTACACAAGGAGCCCGTCATGAAACTACTTGATCGCTGGAAACTGCTCATCGGCCAGACCGTGGCGCTGCTTCCCGTGGTTGGCGCGCCGATGGCGCAAGCGGCCCAGTACGGCCAGGCCCTGGATGACCTGTCATACGACACCCGCGACGAGCCACCCGTCTTCCGAAACACCCTGAACGCCGAGACCGCCGAGAATCTGTACGCAGCCCACCGTTCCCATAGCTCGCATCGTTCCCATAGCTCGCACAGTTCACACAGCTCCCATTACAGCAGTTCAAGCAGCTATAGCTCGCCCCGCAGTTACTCCACACCGAGTTCAACCTACAGCACCCCGAGCTATGGCAGCGGCACGGGCTCCAGCTACGGCTCCAACCTTTCAAGCCCAGCCACGGAGCCTTCAAACCGTTCCTCAAACGCACGCCCAGACGCAACTGATCTCTCCGAAATGATCAGCCGCGTGCAAATGGCTCTTATGGTCAAGAAGTACTACAAGGGCCCGGTCGATGGCGTAATGGGCCAAAGCACACGCAACGCCCTGATGTCGTTCCAGATGAACTCCGGACTGGAGATCAACGGGCGCATGGATACCCCAACCCTCAATGCGCTGGGCATTGCGATTCGCTGAGTATCCTCTGGATCCGGGGCATCAACGGTGCGATGCCCCGGAAGTGGCAGGCCCCCGCTCTCCGTCACCCCCTCGGCCACACAACCGGAAACAACCGGTGCACCATCGGCGCGCCGGGCGGTAGTTCGTCGGCGAGACCGGGGAACTCCGGGGAGGTTTTCCAGGGCCGGGGGGCATGGACCATGTCTTCGCCGAGAAAGCGCAGGGAGAAGGCGCGGCGCCGATGCGGACCGTCGACGCCGCCGGAGGCGTGCAGGGTGAGCATGTGGAAGAACACCGCATCGCCCGGCTCCAGGGCCCAGCCGATGATGGGCCAGCGGCTGCGATCGGCCTCGATGTCCGGCAGATCCGCCAGGCTGCCCTCGGGGAACCAGCGGGCCTGGTTGTCGAGAAAGGTGCGCGGCATCAGCCAGGGGCCCAGGTGGGAGCCGGCGATGAACTCCAGGGTGGAGGCCCGCGCCACCGGGTCCACCGGCATCCACATGCTGCAGTTCTGCCGGCCTTCGACGTTGTAGTAGGGCTGGTCCTGGTGCCAGGGGGTGCGCTGGCGGGTGTTGGGCTCCTTCACCAGCAGGTGGTCGTGATAGAGCCGGGCCGTGGAGCTGCCCATCAACTGCGCGACGACCGAGCCCACGCGGCTCTCGAAGATGAACTGGCGGTAGGCATCGAATTCCCGCCAGTTGCAGAAGTCCTCGAAAAACCAACCGGGGTCGTCAGGTCGGCTGGCCACCTTGGCCCGTGCACTGGGGTTGGCGAGGTTGTGTTCGATGCCCAACTCCAGCAGCGCCACCTCGTCCGGGGTGAACAACTGGCGGATGCAGACCGCACCGTCGCGCTGGAAATCCTCGATCAGTTCGGCAGGCAGTTCAAATTCGTAGGCGTGTCGGCTCATGGCGTTCTCCTTTGCATTGATCCGTTCAGGAAGGCTCGGGTTCGCCCGGCACGTCCCTGCCCGGCCGCACCCACAAACCGTAGGCGAGGCTGAGCAGCACGAGCCAGGCGGCGCCGATGCCGAGGGCGGTGCGGGTGTCGGGGAAGCTCGCCATCACGGCGAAGATGAACAGCATGAAGGCGATCGCCAGGTACTGGCCCCAGGGCCAGAACGGCACCGGAAAGTGCAGCGCCGCCACCTCTCCGGCATCCAGCGAGCGGCGCATGGCCACCTGGGCCAGGAGGATCATCAGCCACACCCAGACCACGGCGAAGGTCACCAGGGAGGCGAACAGCAGGAACAGCTCATGGGGCAGCAGGTAGTTGAGCAGCACGCCCAGCAGCAGCGCCAGGGTCATCACCAACACCGTCATCCAGGGCACTCCGGCCGCCGAAAGCCGCGCGAAGGCCGCCGGTGCCTGACCGTTGCCCGCCATGCCGTAGAGCATGCGGCCGGTGCAGAAGATGTCGCTGTTGATGGCGGAGATGGCGGCCGAGATCACCACCAGGTTGAGCAGGCTGGCAGCCGAGTCGATACCCAGCCCGCTGAATATCTGCACGAAGGGACTGCCCTGGGTACCGATTCGCGACCAGGGCCAGATGGCCATCAGCACCAGCAAGGTGAGTACGTAGAACAGCAGGATGCGCAGGGGCACCGAATTGATGGCCTTGGGGATCATCCGCTGCGGGTCCCCGGCCTCGCCGGCGGTGAGGCCGATCACCTCGATGCCGCCGAAGGCGAAGATGACGATGGTGAAGGAGGCCACCATGCCGCCGAGTCCATTGGGGAAGAAGCCGCCATGGGCCCAGAGGTTGGCGAAGCCCGCTGCTTCGCCCTCCCCGCCCAGGCGGACACCGGCCACCAGCACGCCGAGCCCGGCGAGGATCATGGCCACGATTGCCACCACCTTGAGCAGTGACAGCCAGAACTCCAGCTCACCGAACACCCGCACGCTGCAGAGGTTGAGGCCGGCGATGACGAAGACGATGCCGAGCACCCAGATCCAGCGCGGCGTATCCGGGAACCACAGGCCCATGTAGATCCCGAAGGCGGTCACGTCCGCCAGGCACACCATCAGCATCGAGAAGGCGTAGGTCCACCCGGTGAGGAAGCCCCAGTAGCGCCCCAGGTAGCGGCTGGCGTAGTGGCCGAAGGAGCCGGCCACCGGGTCGCGCACCGCCATCTCGCCCAGGGCGCGCATCATCAGGTAGATGGCCGCCCCGGCGATGAGGTAGGCCAGCAGCACCGATGGACCGGCGCGCTGGATGGCGGCGGCCGAGCCGTAGAACAGGCCGGTGCCGATGGCCGAACCCAGTGCCATGAAACGGATGTGCCGGGCGGTCAGGCCACGGCGCAGGGTGGAGTGCTCCATTTGCGTCGCCTCTCTTGTTGTTGTGATCGCTACACACCCGGGCCGCCATTGACGACTCCGTGCACGCAGGGCGAGCCGGCTCCCGACCGGCCTAGGGCTGGCGCCACCTCCAGGGCTGCGCCCCCACGAAACGGGTCACCTGCTTGGGCGCCAGGTAGTTCTGCAGGCCCCAGGGGCCGCGCTGGCGGCCATTGCCGCTGAGCCGGTTGCCGCCCCAGGGCGCCTGGATGAAGCCGGTATGGGCGCAGTTGAGCCAGACCACCCCGGCCCGAAGCCGCTGGCTCATCCAGTCTGCGCGGGCGGGGTCTCCCGTGACGACCGCTGCCGCTAGCCCGTAGATGGTGTCGTTGGCCAGGGCCAGCGCCTCTTCCTCGTTGCGGAAGCGCTTCACGCTCAGCACCGGGCCCAGGCACTCGTGCCGCCACAGCGGGCTGGCCACGTCGGGCTCGGCGAACACCGCCGGCTGGATGAAATAGCCTCGCCCCAGGAGCGAGGGCCGCAGGCCACCGCAGAGCAGGCGAGCATCCTGCTGGCCCTGGGCAATGAGACTGATCATCCGGTGCAGATGACGAAGCCCGGCCAAGGGCCCGAGCTGCACACCCGGCTCCATTCCCGGCCCCACACGCAGGGCCTGGGTACGGGCCACCAGGCATTCCAGCAGCGGCTCGAACAGCCCCTCCTGCACCAGCAACCGCGACAGGGCGCTGCTGGTCTGACCCTGGTTCCAGAACGCGCCGTACAAGGCCCACTCCACGGCCGTCTCGATGTCGGCGTCGTCGAACACGATGAGCGAGGACTTGCCGCCCAGCTCCAGGCTCACCGGCTTGATGTCCGGCGCGGCACTGGCCATCACCTGGGTGCCGTTGGCCAGGCTGCCGGCGAAGGTCACCTTGTCCACTTCCGGGTGCTGCACCAGCGCGGGCCCCAGCTCCGCGCCATAGCCCAGCAGCACGTTGAGCACGCCGGAAGGCAGCCCGGCCATGTCGGCTGAACGCGCCAGCTCCAGGGTGGAGAGCGGCGTCAGCGAGGATGGCTTGATGACGCAGGTGGCCCCTGCCGCCAATGCCGGTGCCACGCACCAGGCCGCTGTCAGCAGCGGGAAGGTGAAGGGTGTGAACAGCGCCGCGACGCCTACCGGCTCGTGCATCACGCGGCACTCGAAACGTGGGTCGTCGATCTCCAGCGCCAAGCCCTGGCGCTCATCCAGCGCCCGCGCCAGGCCCGCGTAATAGCGGAAGCAGGCGGCGGCATCGGCCACGTCCTGCAGAGCATCCGGGTAGGGCTTGCCGTGGTCCTGCACCTCCAGCAGGGCCAGGGCCTCGGCACGGACGGCCAGGTCGTCGGCAATGCCGTCCAGCAATGCGCCACGCTCGCGCCCGCTGGTGAAGCGCCAGTGGCTATCGAAGGCCCGCCGCGCGGCGCATACGGCCTGGTCCACCTCTCGCGTGCCGGCCATCACCAGCGTCTGGATGGGGGCCTCCGTAGCCGGGTTCACGCTGGTGAAACGGCGACAGGCGGCCGGAGCCAGCCAGCGGCCATCGATGTAGAGCATTCCCGTACCCATGGTTCTCCCTCGTCAATGCAGCCCATCCAGGGCGGCACACAAACCGCTGCACATATGCCACGCCAGACCTGCACCTCTGGCGACGCTACCCCGCTAGCCCTCTCGCCACCGGTGCCAAGCAGCGAGGCGCAACCCATCAAGGCCGTGCCATTGCCACCGCGGCCACGTGACGCCAGCCCATCAGCCCGAGCGCGAGGCTGGCCACCAGCACCGGCACGGCGATCCACAGGAAGAAACCCTGCAGGCTGCCCGCCCAGGTGAACAGCCATGCGCCCAGCATCGAGCCGACGATGGACCCGGCCCGGCCAGCGGACAGCGCCCAGCTCACCCCCGTCGCCCGCGCGCTGACTGGGTACAGGGTGGCGGCGATGATGCTCAGGTTGGCCAGCAGCCCGCTGAGCCCGAAGCCGGCGATGAACACCATCGCCAACAATTGCGTCGCGCTGCCTAGTTGGGTGCCGATCAGCCCCAGCGCCACGGCCGAGAACGCTGCCTGCAGCGGCAGCACCCAGCGTGGTCCTACCCGGTCCAGCAGCAGTGCCATGACGATGCTGCCCAGCACCCCGCCCATGGGAATCATCGACGCCACGTGAGCCGACTCGCTCGGTCCGTAGCCGCTGGAGCGCAGGATGGTGGGAAGCCAGTTGGTCAGCAGGTAGAACACGAACAAGCCGCAGAAGAAGGTCAGCCACAGCATCAATGTGCGCAGCGCCTGGCCCGCCTCGAACAAGGTGGAGACTGGCGAGCGCGGTTGTTCGGGCAGGTCTCCTACCAGGCGCACCATGCTCCAGTCGCGCTCACCGCCGATGGCCTTGACCACCTGCAGCAGCGTCGCCTGCTGCTCCGGCCGCCCCACCAGGAAGTACAGCGACTCCGGTAGCCAACGCAGCAACGCCGGCACAAGCACCAACGGCGCCAGCCCTCCCAGGGCCAGCATCCCTTTCCACCCCAGCAGCGGCATCAGCCAGGCCGCAACGCTGCCACCCAGTGCCAGGCCGAGGATGAAGCCCGAATAGCTCAGCGTCGCCAGCAGCACCCGGCGCCGCTGTGGTGCGTATTCCGATGACAGCGTGATGCAGTTGGGCAACACCCCACCGAGCCCGATGCCGGTGACGAAGCGCAGTACCACCAGCATCCCCAACCCGGTGGAAAACGCTGCCGCCAGCGTGCCCAGGGCGAACACCAGGATGCCGCCCAGCAGCACACGCTTGCGCCCGAAGCGATCCGCCAGCGGGCCACAGCACACAGCCCCCACCAGCATCCCGAACAGGCCCGCGCCAAAGGCCGGTGCCAGTTGCTCGCGAACGAGCCCCCAATCGCCGATCAACTCCGGCGCCACGTAGCCGATCACCGCCGTATCGAATCCATCCAGCAGCACGATGAGAAAGCAGAACACCAGTACCCGTACCTGCAACCCGGAGATGGGGCTGTCGTCGATGATGTCGGCAATCCGCACGGACCTTCGCATGGCAACACTCCCTGACACGTGCCCCAGTGCCCCTGGGGCCGGTTCTTCTTGTCGATGCACGCCTGGCACCGGCGAGCCGGGCACGGCAGGGGCCACCCTAACAACGCACGCGCGCAGGGCGGTACGACTCGGACGGTAGCCGGCTTCGGGCACCGCTGTAGGCCTTGCCTCGGCAGGCCACCCCGCGTTTCGCGCAAAGGCCACCAGAGGCGCACAGCAAGGCGTCGCCCCATGCAAAGCGGGAATGGAGAACAGTTGGAGCTGTCGAACCCGGTGCCGTGGCGCACCAGACGCTGCCTAGGTGTCGGGGCTGCAGCGCCGGATAGCGGGAGCCGCCCCCTCCTCCATCAGCCCGTGGAGGAACAGCCCCAGCAGCTGCACCTGGCTGGTGACACCCAGCTTCTCGTACAGGTTGCGGCGATGGACCCGGACCGTACTGGGGCTGATGCGCAACAGCCGGCCGATCAGCGCCGGCACGTGGCCCAGCAACAGCAGCCGGGCGATCTCTGCCTCACGCACCGACAGCAGCCCCGCGCCGAACACTGCCAGCGCTGCGCACACCTGCTCATTGAGCACTGGCACCACACGGGTGGCAGCTTCCCGCTTGCACCAGGCCGCTCGCAGCACCTCGTCCACCACCGGCCAGGCATCCCGCGCACGGGACTGCTCAGCGGCAGAAAAGGCCGGCTGCCCTGCGTTGCGCATCAATGACAGCTTCGCCCGGCAACCTTCCCCTGGCGTGGTGGAAACCGCCAGTTCGTCGACCAACGCCAGCCGCTGGTAATGCGCGTGGTAGTAGTGGTTGCTGTGAAGGCTCGCCGGCGCCAGCGCCTGCATCGTCTGCACGCCATCCGGGTTGCCGAACAGCAGGTGCAGGTAGAGCGGGTCCAGCAGGTAGGGCCCGGCGCAGTAGGCGCTGACGAAGAGTGCCCGCTGCGCCTCCGTGAAGGTATCGACCAGCGCCACCGGCGCCGCACTGCCCTCATGCAGGAAGACCACCAGATGATCCGCCGGCACCGCCTCCACAAGCCACGCAGCCAGGGCGCGCAGCTGAGGCTCGCCAGCAGGGCGGGCGAGGATGTGGGTGATGGAGCGGGTCCATTCGGTGAGGTGCATGCGAGGCCTCCACAGTTCTTGCCACCGGCAAGAACCTTCAACTTTTGGAGCCGACGAGTTTAGAAAAATAAACCAATCACGACAAGGAAACTAAACCAAGCGCTGTTTAGCATCCTCAACCATGGATTTTTCAGACCGCGTCAGATCGCGCATGCAGGCCCTGCACTTGAGCGCCGTAGAGCTGGCTCAACTCGTAGGCGTCACCAAAAGCTCCGTCACTCACTGGACTACTGGCAGCAACCAGGCCAGCGGAAAGCGGCTGCTCGCACTTGCCAAAGCGCTGGAGTGTGATGTTGCATGGCTCGCCATGGGCGAGGGCCATCAGACCGGTGAAGCCGGCAAGCACCGCTACGCATCGACCACTTCCGCTAACAAGGGAAAGGACGGAACGGCTGCCTTCGTGCTTGAAATGTTGAAGCTCCACGCCGGCAAGAGCCTCAACAACGCGGCCAGGCAGCGCATCGCTCAAGCAGTGGCCGACAGTTTGGAAACCCAACTCGATCAAGCCGACAAACTGGCTCGTCCTTCCATTTCCCAGTGCGACGCGGAAGCCGAGTTCTGCATTCCCCATTTCGACTTCCGCACCATCCAGCACTCACAGCTACCCGCCGAGCATGCAGAAGCCTTTCGCAGCGTCATTCTGAACAAAACCTACTTGCACAGGCTGGGCCTTCTTTACAGCAGCGCTGACCAACTTGCGGTGGTGACGTGCTGGGACAAGGGCATGGAGGGCACCCTCAACGAAGGCGATGCAGTTATCGTGGATTGCGGTGTAAAGGCCTTTATTGGAGACGGCATCTACCTCGTCAGTTGGGCCAACCACACCTTCATGCGTCGTCTGCTCTTGGCAGGAAGCGAGCAACTGGAACTCATCCCAGACAACACCAAACACAAGCCGAGGCTCGTGCCACAGGAGGACGTGACAGTGCACGCCAAGGCTCTGGTGAACATGAGGATGCAAGCGCTCTGAGCATCAGCCTGCCGCTGTAGGGTGGGCTTCAGCCCACCAGCAGCCATCAAAAATTCTCCTGAGCGTCTCAATCACAAGCACTCAGCTCAAAGCGCCTATCTCCGATTGCTGGCAAGCCCTTTTCCACACGAAGGACGCCGACAGCCGCAGCAACGCATCTCCCATCGTCCGGTATCAGTTCTCGCCTCGCATCCGAATGTGCAGGACTTGCTTCCCAGAAAACCTTGCTTAAGCCCGTTACCTGGTCGACAGTCCCTCGTCTGCAATCAAGAACGACTCCCTGACAAGTCTCGGACCAAGTACGGACAGCTCCTGCTCAAAGCCAGGGCAACAGGAAGAATGAATGGCAACGACTCCATCGATATATGTGCTGCATGTTCAGTTGGCTCCCCTGGTGGTACTGCCACCCGTCTGGCGGCGGCTGGCGGTAACGGGGGATTGCTCGCTACGACGGCTACACCACTTCATCCAGGCAGCATTCGGCTGGGAGAGCCGCCATCTGCATGAGTTCACCAATGGCATCGACCACTACCTGCCACCTGACCCCGACATAGGACTGCCGGAAGCGGAAACAGCGGACGATCGCCGAGTGAAAGTACGGCGCGCGCTTAAACCAAGTGACCGGATGCAGTACATCTACGATTTCGGGGATGAATGGCTACATGTGATCGCAGTGGAAGCTATCCGGCCGTGCGAGGTTACAGGGGCCTGGTGCGAGCTGCTGGACGGAGCCGGCGCATGCCCGCCGGAGGACGTAGGCGGGCCACACGGGTACATGGCGTTTTTGCAGAGCATCCACTCCCCCACCAGCCCTGCTGGTCGGGAGGCACTGGAGTGGGCGGGTGGCCCGTTCGATCCGGAGCTTTTCGATCTCCGAGCTGCGAAAGCGGCAGTGCAGCGAGTTTGCAATAACCAGTGAGGGTGACATTCGATCAAGCCGATGCGGCTGGGCTTAGCTAAAGGCGGCCATATAGATCCAACCACTGCGAAGACGCATGAGTCGTCGTGGCCGGCCGTATTAACAGGCACGGCCTACCACGCATAGGCTTACTTGTCTTTGGCAGCAGACCTCACTAGCGCAAAGAGTTCTGCAGCGAAGCTCTCTTGGAAAAGGGACAACAGACCAAACAAACGAAAAAGGCCCAAGTCTTTCGACTTGGGCCTTTCTCTAAATATGGTCGGGACGGAGTGATTCGAACACTCGACCCCTTGCACCCCATGCAAGTGCGCTACCAGGCTGCGCTACGCCCCGACGTTTGTTGCTAGCTCCGTCACCGGAACGACGCGAACTATACTTTAAGCTTTTGAATTGTGGAAGGTTTTTTTTGGATTTTTTTCACTTACGCAGTACGACGAGGACGTCTTCAAGCTCGGCAATCATCTGCCGTATCAGCTGCTTGTACTGAGTGGTGTCATCCTTGGCCTCGTCACCGGAGAGACGCTGACGCGCCCCACCAATGGTAAAGCCCTGATCGTACAGCAGGGCCCGGATCTGCCGAATCATCAGCACATCCTGGCGCTGGTAGTAGCGGCGGTTACCCCGCCGCTTGACCGGGTTGAGCTGGGGAAATTCCTGCTCCCAGTAACGCAGCACGTGGGGCTTGACTGCGCAGAGCTCGCTGACCTCGCCAATGGTGAAATAACGCTTGCCAGGAATAGGTGGCAGTTCGTCGTTATGACTTGGTTCCAGCATAAGCTTCAACTCTGGCTTTCAGTTTTTGGCCCGGACGGAACGTCACGACACGGCGTGCCGTGATCGGGATTTCCTCGCCTGTCTTCGGGTTGCGTCCGGGGCGCTGGCGTTTGTCGCGCAGGTCGAAGTTGCCGAAACCGGACAATTTCACCTGTTCGTTCTGCTCCAGCGCCTGACGGATTTCCTCGAAAAACAGTTCGACCAGTTCCTTGGCTTCCCGTTTGTTCAGGCCAAGCTCTTCATACAGACGTTCAGCCATCTCAGCTTTCGTCAGAGCCCCCATACGCTACTTCCTTAACGTGGCGTTGAACCTACCTTCCAGCGAGGTGACGATGTTCTGGGTTGTGGTGTTCACCTCATCGTCGTTAAGAGTGCGCGATGGATGTTGCCAGGTCAAGCCGACGGCTAGGCTTTTTCTAAGCGGATCAATACCTTTACCGTGATAGACGTCAAATAGCCTGAGGTCCGTCAACCACTCCCCGGCAGCTTCACGAATTGTGTCGAGGACGGTTTCTGCGGCGACCTCACGATCAACCAGGACGGCCAGGTCGCGACGCACTTCGGGGAAGCGCGACAGCTCGCTGAACGTAGGCAGACGTCCACTCATGACCTCAGCCAGCACGAGTTCGAAGAGGTAGACGGGCTGGTCAAGATCGAGGCTCTTGGCCAGTTCGGGGTGAATGGCGCCGAGGTAGCCAACCAGCTTGCCATCTCGTTCGATGCGAGCGGTTTGCCCCGGATGCAGCGCCGGATGCTCGCCCGGCACGAAGGTGAATGCGTCCAACGCGCCAGCTGCACCCAACAGCGCCTCGACGTCGGCCTTGACGTCATAGAAATCCACGCCTTCGCGGCCATGGGCCCAGGCTTCCGGCAAGCGCTTGCCACAGACGACACCGGCGATCATCGCTTCCTGCTTCAGGCCTTCGAGTTGGCCGACGAAGCGAAGGCCACTTTCAAACAGGCGAACACGGCTCTGCTGACGGTTGAGGTTATGCTGCAGCGCCTTGACCAAACCCGGCCACAGCGACGAACGCATGGCAGCCATGTCGTTCGAGATGGGGTTGGCCAGCATGAGCGGCTTGGCGCCAGGATTGAACAGCTCGAACCACTTGGGATCGATGAAGCTGTAGGTGATCGCTTCCTGATAGCCCCGGGCAACCAGCAGGCGACGCAAGGCCGGCAGCTCAACTGCAGATTCGGCACGAGCGCGAGGCGCAAGGCGCGCTTGCGGGTAGCGAACCGGCAGGCGGTTGTAGCCGTAGAGACGACCAAGCTCTTCGATCAGATCCACTTCCAGACTGATGTCGAAGCGGTGACTGGGCACTGCAACCTTCCACTGCCCCGGCGCAATAGAGGTGACGCCCAGACCCAGCGCGGTAAGCAAGCGCTCGACCTCGGCGGCGTCCATCTCCATGCCCAGCATCTGGGCAATACGCTCGGCACGCAGGATGACTGGGGCAACGCTCGGCAGATCCGCCT
Source organism: Pseudomonas sp. FeS53a (assembly GCF_000931385.1). Lineage (NCBI taxonomy): Bacteria > Pseudomonadati > Pseudomonadota > Gammaproteobacteria > Pseudomonadales > Pseudomonadaceae > Pseudomonas > Pseudomonas sp. FeS53a. The sequence continues at coordinate 113,213 of NZ_JYFT01000011.1, read as the reverse complement.
CACTTACAGCCTCGATGATCGGGCCAGCTTCCCCCCCCACGATCTCCAGCAGCAACGCAGTGGCGCGCTCCATGGCCTGGCGGGCAAGCTGCCAGTCCACGCCACGCTCGAAGCGATGCGAAGAGTCGGTGTGCAGGCCATAGGAGCGGGCCTTACCAGCAACGGCGATGGTGTCGAAGAAAGCTGCCTCGAGGAACAGGTCGCGGGTCTTGTCGCTGACGCCGCTGTGCTCGCCCCCCATTACCCCTGCGATAGCCAGGGCACGGCTGTGGTCGGCGATGACGAGGGTGTCTCCACGCAGGCTGACCTCCTGGCCATCGAGCAGGACGAGCTTCTCCCCCTCCTCCGCCATGCGCACGCGGATGCCGCCATTGATTTCGGCAAGGTCAAACGCGTGCATCGGTTGGCCGAGCTCAAGCATCACGTAGTTGGTGATATCGACGGCTGCATCAATGCTGCGCACGTCCGCCCGGCGAAGGCGCTCGACCATCCACAACGGAGTGGGCTTGGAGAGGTCGACATTACGCACCACCCGACCGAGATAGCGCGGGCAAGCCTTCGGTGCCAGCACGTCCACCGGGCGAACTTCGTCGTGAGTCGGTGCGACCGGGCTGATCACTACAGGGGTGACGGGTGCCGCATACAGGGCACCCACTTCACGGGCCAGGCCAGACATGTTGAGGCAATCGCCACGGTTGGGCGTGAGGCCCAGTTCGATGACGACGTCATCCAGGCCGAGGTAGGCCCGGATGTCCTGTCCGACTGGCGCATCGGCAGCCAGTTCCATCAGTCCGGCGTTCTCGTCGCTGATCTGCAGCTCACTGGCAGAGCAGAGCATGCCGAAGGACTCGACGCCGCGAAGCTTGGCTTTCTTGATCTTGAAGTCGCCGGGCAGCTCGGCACCGATCATGGCGAAGGGGATCTTCAGGCCGGGGCGCACGTTGGGCGCACCGCACACCACCTGGAAGGTCTCACTGCCATTGCTGACCTGGCATACACGCAGCTTGTCGGCATCGGGGTGCTGCTCGGTGCTGAGCACTTCGCCCACCACAACGCCACTGAACGCGCCGGCGACAGGCGTGACGCTGTCCACTTCCAGGCCGGCCATCGACAGACGAGCCACCAGCTCGTCGCGGGAAACCTGCGGGCTTACCCAGCTCCGCAGCCACTGTTCACTGAATTTCATCCTGCTCTCCTGAGGAATTCGTTACGTGGACTACGACCTAGCGGAATTGCGCGAGGAAGCGCAGGTCGTTGTCGAAGAACAGGCGCAAATCGTTGACGCCATAACGCAGCATGGCCAAACGCTCGACGCCCATGCCGAAGGCAAAGCCCTGGTACTTCTCGGGATCGATGCCGGACATGCGCAGAACATTGGGGTGGACCATGCCGCAACCCATCACTTCCAGCCAGCCGGTCTGCTTACAGACGCGGCAGCCCTTGCCGGAACACATGACGCACTGCATGTCGACTTCGGCGGACGGTTCGGTGAAGGGGAAGAACGAGGGGCGGAAACGCACGCCCAGATCCTTCTCGAAGAAGACGCGGAGGAACTCCTCGATGGTGCCTTTCAGGTCGGCGAAGCTGATGCCTTCGTCGACCAGCAGGCCTTCGACCTGGTGGAACATCGGCGAGTGTGTGATATCCGAGTCACAGCGATAAACACGGCCGGGGCAGACGATGCGGATCGGCGGCTGCTGGGACTCCATGGTGCGCACCTGGACCGGGGAGGTATGGGTGCGCAGCAACATGTTGGCGTTGAAATAGAAGGTATCGTGCATCGCACGGGCCGGGTGGTGGCCGGGGATGTTGAGCGCTTCGAAGTTGTGATAATCGTCTTCGACCTCCGGGCCTTCGGCGATGCCGTAGCCGATGCGGGTGAAGAACTGCTCGACGCGCTCGAGAGTACGGGTAACCGGATGCAGACCGCCAGATACCTGGCCGCGTCCCGGAAGGGTGACATCGATCCGCTCGGCCGCGAGCTTGGCTGCCAATGCAGCTTGCTCAAGCGAGTCCTTACGGGCGTTGAGGGCGTCCTGGACGCGCTCTTTGGCGGCATTGATCAGCGCACCGACCTTGGGCCGCTCGTCTGCAGGCAGGTCACCCAGGGTCTTCATCACCTGGGTCAGCTCGCCTTTCTTGCCGAGGTACTGAACGCGAATCTGTTCGAGAGCATTCACGTCTTCGGTTTGTTGCACGGCCTCAAGCGCTTGAGAGACCAGCGCATCCAGATTTTCCATTTACTGACTCCAGATACGAAATAGGGGAAGAGCCAAGGCCCTTCCCCTATTGGTGACGTTCAGCACCGGGATGGCCCGGTGATTGTCGGGGACTTAAGCCAGGACGGCCTTAGCTTTCTCGACAATCGCAGCAAACGCCGCTTTTTCGTTCACTGCCAGATCGGCCAGAACCTTGCGGTCGATCTCGATGGCCGCTTTTTTCAGGCCAGCGATCAGGCGGCTGTAGGACAGACCGTTCTGACGAGCACCAGCGTTGATACGAGCGATCCACAGAGCGCGGAACTGACGCTTGCGCTGACGGCGGTCACGGTAGGCGTATTGGCCTGCCTTGATTACCGCTTGCTTGGCAACGCGGAACACGCGAGAGCGAGCACCGTAGTAGCCTTTGGCGAGTTTCAGAATTTTTTTGTGACGAGCACGAGCGATAACGCCACGCTTAACACGAGCCATGAGTGTATTCCTCTAGTCTTGACCGATTAACGAACGCGCAGCATGCGCTCGACTTTTGCTTTGTCCGACGGATGCATCAGTTCGCTACCGCGAAGTTGACGCTTACGCTTGGTGGACATCTTGGTCAGGATGTGGCTCTTGAAAGCGTGCTTGTGCTTGTAGCCGGAAGCGGTCTTGAGGAAACGCTTGGCTGCACCGCTCTTGGTTTTCATCTTTGGCATGTTCGGATACTCCGCATTGAGTGATTACGCATAACCGCAAGGCCTGCCAGTGCCCTGGTGGTTACTTTTTCTTTTTGGGAGCGATGACCATCATCAGCTGGCGTCCTTCCAGCTTGGGATGCTGTTCGACGGTTCCGATTTCGGCGAGGTCGGTTTCGACCCGCTTCAGCAGTTCCATACCCAGCTCCTGGTGAGCCATCTCACGGCCGCGGAATCGAAGCGATACCTTGGCCTTGTCCCCATCATTAAGGAAACGTACCAGGTTGCGTAGTTTTACCTGGTAATCCCCTTCTTCCGTCCCTGGACGAAACTTGATCTCTTTGATCTGTTGCTGGTGCTGATTCTTCTTGGCTGCAGCAGCCTGCTTCTTCTTCTCGAAGAGGTGCTTGCCGTAGTCCATGATCCGGCAGACAGGCGGTACCGCGTCTGCCGAGATCTCTACGAGGTCCAGCTTTGCTTCATCAGCAGCGCGAAGCGCTTCATCGATCGAGACGACGCCAATTTGCTGGCCGTCTGCACCAATAAGTCGCACCTCTCGAGCCGTGATGTTCTCGTTGATCGGGGCCTTGGGTGCAGCTCGTTTATCTTGTCTCATTTCACGCTTAATAGTGATTACTCCGATTCTTGGCGACCACGCCGGGAAACCGTCTGCGCGAGCGTGGTGACGAATTGCTCGAGGGGCATGGAGCCCAGATCGACGCCTTCACGGGTGCGCACAGCAACGGATCGTGTCTCAACTTCCCTGTCTCCGATAACCAGGAGATAGGGAACCTTGAGCAAAGTATACTCGCGGATTTTAAAGCCGATTTTTTCGTTTCTCAAGTCGGACTTGGCACGGAACCCGCTTTGGTTGAGAGTCTTTTCGACCTCAAGGGCAAAATCCGCCTGTTTGTCGGTGATATTCATGATCACCGCCTGGGTCGGCGCCAGCCATGCCGGGAACGACCCTGCATAGTGCTCGATGAGCATGCCGATGAAGCGCTCGAAGGAACCGAGGATCGCACGGTGAAGCATGACCGGGCGCTTGCGGTTGTTATCTTCGGCGATGTAGCTGGCATCGAGCCGATCAGGCAGGTTCGGATCGTACTGCAGGGTACCGCACTGCCAGTTACGACCCAGGCAATCCTTGAGGGTGAATTCGATCTTCGGGCCGTAGAAAGCCCCCTCACCCGGCTGGTATTCCCAGGCCAGGCCCGATTCGTTCAGCGCGTCAGCCAGAGCCCCTTCAGCCCGATCCCACAACTCCTCGGACCCCACGCGCTTGGCCGGGCGAGTCGAGAGCTTCATGGAAATATCACTGAAGCCGAAGTCGGAATAGACCTGCAAGGTGAGCTTGATGAAGTCCGCAGCCTCCTTCTTCACCTGCTCTTCGGTGCAAAATATGTGGGCGTCGTCCTGGGTAAAGCCGCGCACGCGCATGATGCCATGCAGCGCGCCCGACGGCTCATTGCGATGGCAGGCACCGAACTCAGCCAGGCGCAGCGGGAGATCGCGGTAGGACTTCAACCCCTGGTTGAAGATCTGCACGTGGCACGGGCAGTTCATCGGCTTCACGGCATAGTCGCGACTCTCGGACGCGGTGGTGAACATGTTCTCGGCGTAGTTGGACCAGTGGCCGGAGCGCTCCCACAGGATGCGATCGACCACCTGGGGCGTCCGCACCTCGACATAGCCATGCTCACGCTGAACCTGACGCATGTACTGCTCGAGCACCTGATAGACGGTCCAGCCATTGGGGTGCCAGAACACCATGCCCGGCGCTTCTTCCTGGAGATGGAAGAGGTCCAGCTGCTTGCCGATACGGCGGTGATCCCGCTTCTCGGCCTCTTCGATGCGCTGGACATAGGCAGCCAGCTGCTTCTTGTCAGCCCAGGCAGTGCCATAGACACGCTGCAGCTGCTCGTTCTTGGAGTCGCCGCGCCAGTAGGCACCCGAAATCTTTGTGAGTTTGAAAGCCTTGAGGAAACGCGTGTTCGGCACGTGCGGGCCACGACACATGTCCACGTACTCCTCATGGAAGTACAGGCCCATGGCCTTCTCGTCCGGCATGTCGTCGACCAGGCGCAGCTTGTACTCCTCGCCTCGCGCCTTGAAGGTCTCGATCACCTCTGCACGCGGCGTCACCTTCTTGATGACGTCGTAATCCTTGTCGATCAGCTCGGCCATGCGCTTCTCGATGGCCGCCATGTCGTCCGGCGTGAAGGGACGCTCGAACGCGATGTCGTAATAGAAGCCCTCGTCAATCACCGGTCCAATGACCATCTTGGCACTGGGATAGAGCTGCTTGACCGCATGCCCGACTAGGTGGGCACAGGAGTGACGGATGATCTCCAGCCCCTCCTCGTCCTTCGGCGTGATGATTTGCAGGGTGGCGTCGGCTTCGATCAGGTCACAAGCATCGACCAATTTGCCGTTGACCCGACCCGCCAGCGTGGCCCTGGCCAGACCAGCACCGATGGACTGAGCCACCTCGAGCACGGAAACGGGTTTATCGAACGAACGCTGACTGCCGTCGGGAAGAGTAATGATGGGCATGGCGCCTCCTCTCCTAGTGGTGACCTCTACCAAAGGCCACATGGGTTGGGATGAGCCAGTAAATGATCCGGCGGTATACCTGCCACACGATGGCAGAGCCCTTTCAGGCCAACCTGACCGAACCAGGGTCACTGGAGGTATTTCGGGAAACGCGAATGCTTTCAGAAAGACAACGCAGTGACAAGCAGGAATTGGGCCTCACAGAGCATTTAGCCAGCGGCACCTCACCACCCCACCGCGCGCCCATAACTCACGCCGAAACGAGACACGTATCACACAAACCCAGCACCGCAACCTGACAGATCGCTCGCGCACCTATGCTCAAACGGGTAACCCGCCACCCTCGGGAGGGCGCGCAATGAAAGAGCAACGGAGATACCTCGCACTGCGTGCGCACATTGATGAACTGATCCAGAGCGGCGGCCGAATTCTCAGCCGAGAACCACTCACTATCAGGGCAAACGGCAGCCTCTACACGATTGCTCATGGCATGCTGATCGGCCATATCGCAGCCGCCTGAAGCGTGACCACGAAGCCAAAAACAAAAAGGGCGATCCTTTCGGATCGCCCTTTCTGCTAAGCCTTTCGGCTTGATTTGGTAGGCACAATTGGACTCGAACCAACGACCCCCACCATGTCAAGGTGGTGCTCTAACCAACTGAGCTATGTGCCTTCGATGGGTGCGCATTCTACGGGGTTAAATTTTGGTGTCAACAACTTTTTTCGCTAACTGACTGAAAAAGTGGAGCTTTTACTGTTCAGCCCCTCGTCAATTATCTTGCACGGAGGCTAGCCGGCTATTTTCAACTCGGGTAGCATCTCGCCATCCGTAAAAAATAAAAAACAGAGATTCAAGATGACGCACACTCCCTACCCTCAATCCTATTACGCCGCCTCCGCCAACCCGGTTCCGGCCCGTCCGGAACTGGAAGGCGAGACGCAGACCGACGTCTGCATCATCGGCGCGGGCTATACCGGCCTTTCCACCGCCCTCTTCCTGCTGGAGAACGGCTTCAAGGTCACCGTCGTGGAAGCGGCCAAGGTCGGCTTCGGCGCATCGGGACGCAACGGCGGCCAGATCGTCAACAGCTACAGCCGTGACATCGATGTCATCGAACGCACCGTCGGCCCCAAGCAGGCCCAACTGCTCGGCCAGATGGCGTTTGAAGGCGGACGCATCATCCGCGAGCGCATCGCCAAGTACGACATCAAGTGCGACCTGAAGGACGGTGGCGTATTCGCCGCCTTTACCTCCAAACAGATGGGCCACCTGGAATCCCAGAAGAAGCTCTGGGAGCGCTACGGCCACACCCAGCTGGAACTGCTGGATGGCAAGCGCATCCGCGAAGTGGTGGCGAGCGAGAACTACATTGGCGGCATGCTCGACATGAGCGGCGGCCACATCCACCCGCTGAACCTGGCCCTCGGCGAGGCGGCGGCAGTGGAGTCCTTGGGCGGCGTGATCCACGAGCAAAGCCCGGCCATCCGCGTCGAGCGTGGCGATAACCCGGTGGTCTACACCCCCAAAGGGTCGGTAAAGGCCAAGTTCGTCGTCGTCGCCGGCAACGCCTACCTGGGCAACCTGCTGCCGGAACTGATGGCCAAGTCGATGCCGTGCGGCACCCAGGTGATCACCACCGAGCCGCTGTCGGACGAGATGGCCCGCAGCCTGCTGCCGCAGGACTACTGCGTGGAAGACTGCAACTACCTGCTGGACTACTTCCGCCTGTCTGGCGACAACCGCCTGATCTACGGCGGTGGCGTGGTCTACGGTGCACGCGATCCGTCGAACATCGAGGCCATCATCCGCCCGAAGATGCTCAAGACCTTCCCGCAGCTGAAGAACGTGAAGATCGACTTCGCCTGGACCGGCAACTTCCTGCTGACCCTGTCCCGCCTGCCCCAGGTGGGTCGTCTTGGCGACAACATCTACTACTCCCAGGGCTGCAGCGGCCACGGTGTCACCTACACCCACCTCGCCGGCAAGGTGCTGGCAGAGGCACTGCGCGGCCAGGCCGAGCGTTTCGACGCCTTCGCCAGCCTGCCGCACTACCCGTTCCCGGGCGGCCACCTGTTCCAGGTACCGTTCAGCGCCCTCGGCGCCTGGTACTACAGCCTGCGCGACAAGCTGGGCTTCTGATGCTCCATCCTTGAATGAAAACGGCGCCACAGGGCGCCGTTTTCATTGGGACGATGCACATTCAGCGCACCTGCTTCCTCGCCATGTCCGCCGCATCCACCTGGCCCGCAGCCGCCAGCGCATCCGCCGCCGCCCGCCAGCGAGCCATATCGGCCGCCACCGGTAGCACATTGGGCGCCTGAAGCAGCACGGCCCACTGCCCAGCGGCGGCCCAGTCTGCCGCGAACTCGGCAAACCCGACCTGGGCCCGACGATCACCGGCCAACCGCAACAGCACCACCTCACGCTCCCGGTCGAATCCGACCAGCACCGCATAACGCCACGACGGCAGCCAGCCATAGCCCTGGCGCAGATGCACCAGTACCGGGTTGCCGGCCGCCACCTGGACCAGCAGGTCCTCCAGATGCTTATCGAGCGGGTACACCAACAGACCATGCTGGTGGGCGACGACAGGAATCCGCTGGGCAAGTGACGCCTCGGCCTCTGGCAACTGCAACGCCTTCTCCACCATTCCCGGCGTCACCGTTTCTCCCTGGAAGCCAAACAGCGCAGCCAGGGAAGCCGGCGCACTCTGATAAGTCTGCTGGGGGAAGAACGGCACGCTGCTCAGCTCCACCACCATCGGCAGTGCCCGCACGCGCGGATCATCGGCGGGATCGTGCCCCGCGCAGGCCACCAGCAGGAATGGAACGAGGCAGGCCGTCACGACCTGGCGGGAACAGGCAACAAATCGGGAACGGCGCAAGGAAACCACCTTGTAAGCAACCGGGAAGAGGCCCGCATGATAGCGCTCGGCCCCAACCGGAACCCCATGTTTTATGGGACCTCACCCCAGCGGCAGATGACAGAAATGCGACCTGTGCACACTCCACCATTCATCCTGGCGACAAATTGTTTCCAAAGCGCGACTCGCTGTGACTTATAGCGGGGAATCAGCCATCCATATCCACGACACCGCCCAGCCACATTGGCGGCGGCCAAGTCAACCCTTGGGCACAATATGGAGAGAATCCCCCAATGAACGCTCCGCTCCGCGTCAACGAAGCCTTGATCATCGCCGGCCGCGCCTTCCAACCCTACCAGTGCGTCGCCTGGGCTCCCCAGGATGGCAGCGGTGAACTCAGCATCAGCGTGATCGACCGCACCAGCACCCGCCTGCTGGGCCGCTCGAAACTCACCACCAGCACCTACACCGACCCGGCCCAACTGGCCAGCGTCCTCAAGCAGTCCCGCGAGGAGCTGTCGCGCCAGGGCTACCGCCTCGACCCGTGGAAGATGCCCGAGTAACCCTCTTCCGCGCTGTGCCCACTGCGCCGGCGAGCCGTCCACACGGCTCGCCGCTGACCTGATCCCCCTCCACCTCCTCCCCTCTTTCCCAAGCAGCGGATTGGCAAGATCCGTGGGCTTGTTGTCGTTGTCGCCAAGACCTCCGACCTCCACACTGATGGCGTCCCCCTTGAAGCGAACGCCATGGACACCCCACTGACCATCGCCTGCCTGGCTTTCCCCGATGTGATGAGCCTCGACGTGACCGGCCCTCTGCAGGTCTTCGCGTCCGCCAATGTCGAGCGAGAGCGCCAGGGCCTGCCCGCGCCCTACCGCATCCTCCTGCTCGGCCTGGAGGCTGGGCCGGTGCGCACCTCAGCCGGCTTTGCCCTGCTGGCGGAGCAGGCCTGCGGCAACTGCCCGGCGGAAACCCTCGACACCCTGCTCATCCCGGGCGGTTTCGGCGTTGAACCGCTGCGCAGCCATGCGCCCCTCCTTGGCTGGCTGCGTGATGCCGAACCCAAGGTCCGCCGCCTCGGCTCGATCTGCTCCGGCGCCCTCATTCTTGCGGCCGCCGGCCTGCTGGACGGCCGGACCGCCACCACCCACTGGTCCGACGTCGACACACTGCGCTGCCATGCCGCCGTGGACGTCCAGGGCGACCGCCTGCACACCTACGATGCCTGTGGCCGCGACGGCGATCCCCATGTCTTCACCTCGGCCGGGGTCACCGCCGGCATCGACCTGGCCCTCGCCCTGGTGGAGGCCGACCTCGGCCGCTCCATCGCACTGGCAGTCGCCCGGCGCCTGGTGCTCTTCCTGCGGCGCCCCGGCGGCCAGGCGCAGTTCAGCCCGCTGCTGGCGCCGGACCCGCACCGCACATCACGCCTCGCCGCCCTGCTGGAATGGATCCCCCTCCACCTAGGCGAAGACCTCAGCCTCGACACCCTCGCCAGCCAGGCGAACCTGTCGCCGCGCACCCTCTCCCGACTCTTCAGCCAGGAGCTGGGCATGGGGCCCGGCCAGTACGTCGAGCGGGTGCGCCTGGAGGCCGCGCGCAACCTGTTGCAGGACGCCCAGGCCTCCATCTCGACCGTCTCCCGCCTCACCGGCTTCGGTCACCCCGAGAACCTGCGCCGCACCTTCCACAAGCACCTGTCCATCAGTCCCCAGGAATACGCCGAGCGCTTCGGCCGCCCCTGACCCGGAGAACCGCGATGCTCGAACTGCGCCCCAACTGCGAGTGCTGCGACAAGGACCTGCCGCCAGCCGCCACCGACGCCATGATCTGCTCCTTCGAATGCACCTTCTGCCGTGACTGCGCCGAAGACCACCTGGACCGGCGCTGCCCCAACTGCGCCGGCACACTGGTGAGCCGCCCCATACGGCCCGACGCGAAGCTGGCGGCCAACCCACCGTCCACCCAACGCATCCACCACCCCAATGGCTGCCTGAAGCGCGCCTAAGCTGGAGTCACCATGCTCGAATTCGCCAAGAAGCTCCGGGGCGACGCCGCCGCCCTGCCCCCTCGTCCCGCTTCGCGCCAGGTGATCCTCGCCTGGTTCGGCGGCGTGCTGGCCATTGCCGGCATCGCCGGCCTGGGCGACGCACTCACCCTCAGCCTGCTGCTGGGCTCCTTCGGTGCCTCCTGCGTGCTGGTCTTCGGCTTCCCCGACGTCCCCTTCTCGCAGCCACGCAACGTGGTGCTCGGCCACGTCCTCAGCAGCCTGGTAGGCCTGGTATTCCTGGCCCTCTGCGGGCCCCACTGGTGGGCCATTGCCCTTGCCGTCGGCAGCGCCATCGCCCTGATGATGGTGACCCGCACCGTGCACCCACCGGCCGGCTCCAACCCGGTGATCATCTTTCTGCTGCAGCCCGGCTGGGACTTCCTGCTCTACCCCACCCTCAGCGGTGCGCTGCTCCTGGTCTTCGTCGCCCTGCTCTACAACAACGCGAGCCGCGAGGCCCGCTACCCCAAGTACTGGTAGGCCATCGCATGCCCCTTCTGCTGAGCAACCCCGGAATCCGCCTGCTGTTCGCCTGCCAAGCGCTGTACTGGAGCTGCTCGCTGATCGGCATCACCCTCACCGCGCTGATCGGCCTCCAACTCGCGCCGGCCAACGCCCTCGCCACGCTGCCGCTGGCACTGCTGGTGCTGGGCAACCTGCTCGCCGTGCAGCCGCTGTCGGTGTTCATGCAACGCCACGGCCGCCGCCCGGGCCTGATGCTCGGAGCGGCCGGGGGCATCCTCGGCGGCCTGACCAGCGCCCTGGGCGTCTGGCTCGGCGACTTCAGCCTGCTGTGCCTGGGCGCCCTGCCCATCGGGGCCTACCAGGCCTCGGCGATGTACTACCGCTTCGCCGCCCAGGAGGCGGTCCCGCCGGAGCAGAAGGGCCGTGCCACCGCCTACGTGATCGGCGGCGGCATCTGCGCCGCCCTGCTGGCACCCAGCCTGGCGCTGTGGTCGCGCAACGCCCTGCCGACACCCTTCGTCGGCGCCTACCTCGCCATCGCGGCACTGGCCGCGCTCGCCCTGCTGCTGCTTCATCGCCTGCGTGAAGGCGATGCACCCCCAGCCCCACGAACCGGCTGGGCCTCGACACGCGCACTGCTGGCCCGCCCCCTCGTGCGCGCAGCCATCGCCACCACCGCCATCGGGCACGGCTTGATGATCCTGGTGATGAACGCCACGCCCCTGGCCATGAGCCTGTGCGGGCTGTCGATCGAAGAAGGCTCGGAAGTGATCCGCTGGCACGTCCTGGGCATGTTCCTCCCGGCGTTCGCCGCCGGCCCGCTGGTGGACCGCTTCGGCAGCCGCCAGGTGGCACGGCTCGGCATCCTGCTGCTGGCCATCAGCGCGGCCACCGCCCTCGCAGGCCTGGCGCGCAGCCATTTCCTGGTCAGCTCGATGTGCCTCGGCCTGGGGTGGAACCTCATGCTGGTCGCCGGCACGACCCTGCTTGCGGAAGGCCACGACAGCGCCGAGCGAGGCCAGGCCCAGGCCCTGATGGAGCTGAGCAACAGCCTGGTGGCAGCCTGCGCGTCCTTCGCCTCCGGCGCCCTCATCACCGGCCTGGGCTGGGCCGCCGTGAACCTCGGCATGCTGCCGCTGCTGGTCATCGCCTTGCTGGCAGCCAGCGTTCGCCCACACAAGGCGCACTGAGCACCGCCGCCTTGCTCGCCGGCCGCCCTGCCAACGGCTAGAGTTGCCCACTACCGGCCCAACCCAACCACAAGGCCCAGCACAATGTCGAAGCCGATACCCGACCCGCACGATGCCTCCACCGCCGCAGAAGCATCGGCGCACGAACCCCCACTCCCGGGAATCGACCTGTCCAGCCCAACCTCGGGCCAGCCGGTCTGGGGGACGATCAACACGCCGGTCGCGATGCCATCGCCTGACGTCAAAGGCAGCGACACAAGCCGCAAGTACGGCGTCGAATACAACATAGACGTACACGCCCGCCAGACACTGATGCCCGAAGGCCTGCAGCGTGTCCTGGACATCATCGACCAGGCCATCGCCCCGCACCCCGTCTCACCCGCTGGCGACAACCACGCCGGGCCCGACGAGCCAGCAGCCTCGACGCCAACCGCCCCCACTTCCGAAAACGAAAAAGGCAGCCCGTAGGCTGCCTCTCTCTGCTTCGCGCAACGCCTCAGTAGTAGGCGTTCTCGCGGTTGCTGTGGTCGGTGACGTCACGCACGCCCTTGAGCTCGGGGATGCGCTCCATCAGGGTCTTCTCGACACCGTCCTTCAGCGTCATGTCGACCATGCCGCAGCCCTGGCAGCCGCCGCCGAAACGCAGCACGGCGATGCCTTCCTCGACCACATCCACCAGGCTCACCTGGCCGCCGTGGCTGGCCAGGCCGGGGTTGATCTCGGTCTGCAGGTAGTAGTCGATGCGCTCGTTGAGCGGGCTGTCCTCGTTGACCATCGGCACCTTGGCATTCGGCGCCTTGATGGTCAGCTGGCCGCCCATGCGGTCGGTCGCGTAGTCCACCACCGCGTCTTCGAGGAAGGGCTCACTGACGGCATCGATCCACGCCGTGAAGGACGCCAGAGCCAGGGGCGTGTCCTCGGGCTTCTGCTCGCTGGGCTTGCAGTAGGCGATGCACGTCTCGGCGTACTGGGTGCCGGGCTGGGTGATGAAGATGCGGATACCGATGCCGGGGGTGTTCTGCTTCGACAGCAGGTCAGCCAGGTAATCCTGGGCTGCCTGGGTAATGGTGATGGCGCTCATGGCAACTCCTCGCGAACATGGCGCGCAGTGTACGCCAATCCGGTCCGACGGATAAAGTCCCAGTAATTTAGTAGGAATTATTCCCGATTAGCTCAGCCCGGGCTCCAGACAGCGCTCTTCCCGGTGGAAAGAGCGCTGCAGCGCGCCTCAGAGGTTCTGGTAGCGGTTCATGTCCAGCACGCCCGCCTCCACCGGCTCGGTCTCGCGGATGTAGGCCGACAGGTCGTGGAAGTAGAACCAGAACTGCGGGTGACTACGGCGGATGCCCCAGCGCTCCACCATCTTGTCGAAGGCTGCCGTGTCCTTCACCCGCCCCAGGGCAGTGACGAAGTCCGGCACCTCGTCGGCGCGCAAAGCGAAGATGAAGTTCGGGTAGCTGGTGAGTACCCCCGGGTAGATGGTCAGGGTGTCCAGGCCGGGCTGGTAGCGGAGCTCCTCGCCCATCATGAAGGCCACGTTGCTGTGGGCGCGGTTGCGCAGCACGCTGTAGACCTCGCGCTTGCCATTGGGCAGCTCCACCCTCAGCAAGGTCGCCTCGGGCAACTGCTCGATCACCCGCAGCCCTGCCGCCGGGCGACTGACCAACTGGCTCAGCGCCTGCTCGGCGTCCTGCAACGCCGGGTCGATGCCCGGGCGGTAGCAATTCGCCGTGCAGCGGTTGATCGGATCCGGCCGGGCATTGAGCCCCTCGAAGCGCTTGACCAGCTCGGCGGCAAAAGCCCCCTTGGCCCCCTCCACCGGCAGGAACAGCCCGGTCGGGGTGTCGTTGTCGATGGCCTCGTAATCCAGCCACATCTTCAATTTGCCGCTGTTCTGGTACCAGTCATCCAGCAACCCATCCCGCGATGCCGCCGGCATCAGGCGCAGGAAATTCACCTCCGCGCCATTGCGGATCAGGTCGAAATAGAGCCGGGTCTGCGCCTGGTGGGACACGTTGCCGAACACGTCGAAATTCACCACCAGCTGGTAGTAGGTGCGCTCCAGCAACGGGTAGTCCAACAACCACATCGTCTGCGGCACCTGACCGATCAGCCCCTTGCGCACCGATGCGCTGTCGAACTGCCGGTAGATCGACAGCAGCGCATTGTCATTGCCCGCCCAGAGGGTGCTCCAGGTGGGCGCCGGAGCCGCCGCATAGGCTTCCTGGCGCAGCTTCTCGTAGGCGTTGCGCTTGTCCCGGTAGCTCAGCCACAGCCCCAGCAGGTTGCCGATGTCGTCGAACTGCCCCGGCATCGCCAGCAGCGGCGTGGCCTGGCCACGGTAGGCGGCATCGGTGACGTACAGGTCGTGCGCCGGATCCTGGAACATCGCCCAGAAGTTGTCGCGGATCACGTCCGTGGCGATCTGCCCGCGGCATACCGGCCCGCGGATGAAGGTGCGAACGAAGTACTCCGCGTTGTCCAGCATGAACTGGTAGCGGGCCCGGGCCGGGATGGCCTCGAAGGTCTCGAACGGATTGGCCCGGCGCTGAGCCCCGTAGCCCGGCACCTTGTCGGTGTTCCAGTTGCTGGAGAAGAACAGCTCGCGGACCCGCCTCATCTTCTCCGCGCTCAGCGGGTAGGTGATGTGGGTCTTGTGGACGATGGCCCCCTGGATCGGCCACATCCGGTAGTAGAAGGTGGTGCCCGGGTCATCGTTCGGCCGGCGGGTGGCGATGGGGTCGATGGGCTGGCCACTGGGCGTGCGCGAGCGCACCAACTGGAAGAAGTGGCCGCTGCGCCCACCGTCGAAGTACAGGTGCGCCAGGAACAGGTGCTCGAACAACCAGCGCCCCACCAGCACCTCACGGGCACCGGGCGCGTTGAGCAGCGCCTCCCACTGTGCCACCTGGGCCGCCTCGCTCGGCGTCGGCAGCGGTGCCTGCTCCTCCACCGGCGCCCCGGCACCCAGCCAGCGCTGGAGGGTCTGGTACTCCTGCGCGTCCAGCCCGGTCACCGCGAAGGGCATGCCGGCATGGGCGTAGCGCCGCGCGTAGTCATCGAACTCGGCAGGCGTCGGGCACTGGTTCTGCCGGTTGATGCCGATGTCCAGGTCCTCCGGCAGCTTCGCATTGGGCGTCGGCGGGTTGCTGTGGCCCAGCTCCAGCATGCGCGCCATCAGGGCAGCCTGGGGTCCCTGGCCGTTGAGCACCGAATAGAAATCCTTCTGCCGCCAGGCCGCCTCGCTGTGGGCATCGAAGTACAGCCGCGTGGTGGCCTGGGCCTGGGTCCGCGTGCCGTCATAGACCGGCTGCTTGGTGGCCCCACGGGCGGCACCCTCGGCACTGCCCAGGTTCAACTGGCAGGGCGAGTCATAGCAGGCATGGCAGGCCACGCACTTCTTCTCGAAGATCGGCTGCACATCACGGGTGTAGGACACCGATGCAGCCTGCACCCCAGAGCCTGCGCAGAGCAGGAACACGAACGACAACAGGCGATGGCGCATGACCTCATCCTTGAACGAAGCGAAACGGAAGGCGGGGATTCTACCGGCCCCGCCTCCGTCGCGCAGTGACAAAGGCCCGGTCAGACAGGTTGCAGCGCCAATGCCTCGAACTCCTGCTCCAGCAGCACACGGGTTTCCGCCACATCGAACTGATGAGCCAGGAGCGGGACAGCGAAACCATAAGCCCCTGCCTCCCGCTGCAGCACATAGGCCAGCAACAGGCGCGAAAGCGAACGCTGCAACTCGTCCGCCTCGACCCGAACACCGCGCCCACGGAAGCGTTCCACCAGGTCCGCCAGGCGAACCGCACCGTTGCAGGCAACCTGGTAGACCAGGATCCGGTCCAGCCGGCAGGCACGCTCGTCGTGGCTGAGCCGACCCCAGCCGGCCAAGGCGTCGCGCACGGCCTGGGAAGAGATCGCCGCCTGCAGGTGCCGGCGTTCGATGGCCCGCTCACCCGGCTGCAAGCCTTCCAGGCATTCCTGGCAGAGAATCGCCACCAGGTTGGCCCGGCGCCCACTGGCCTCCACCAGGTCCTCGATGAGCGAATCGTTGGCAAACCCCAGCCGTAGCAGCTCCAGCGGCACCCGAGCCAGTTCCCGGCACGCCTCCACTTCCAGCGCGCCCACCGTCAGCACCTCGCCGAAGTTGCGCAGGGGCGACTGGTAGTCCAGCACGGCCGTGGCGTAGAGGTCCCAGAAGCCGGCGAGCATGAACCAGCAGCGCCCCTCCTCGCTCAGCGCCCGCAGGGTGGAAAGCTGCCCATACCCGTGCTGGGCCTCGTCCCGGAAGAACAGGTCCGCCTCGTCGATCAGCAGGAACAGCCGCTTGCCCACGCACTGCGCAGCCAGGTGCTCCACCACCTGCTCCAGCGCCGTTTCGGCAGGCAAACCGAACTGCAGCGCCAGGCGCGGCGCCAGGCGGTGATCACGCAACGAAACGTAGTGGCAGGCCAGGTGAGGATGGTCCTGCAAGCGGCGCTGCACGGCCTTCAGCAGGCTGCTCTTGCCCAGCTGCCGGCCGCCCACCACCAGGTAATTGGACGGCTCCCGGTTAAGCACGCGGGCCAGCATCTGCGCCCGACCGAAGAACGAGCCCGGGCGCACCACGCCTCCACGGGTCTGGTAGGGCGAGATGCGCGTCACCCGCAGCTGGGCCGCCAGCAGGCGCAGCAGCCCCTCGATGGGCCGCGCCGCCAGCAACAGCTCGGTCTGGGCCGCCCCGTCCACCAGCACCAGCAGGTTGGCGGGATCGGCACAATGGTCCCGCAGGGCTTCGCCCGCCTCCTCGCGCACCACCAGCATCACGTCGAGCCCGGTCTGCTGGGCGCGCAGGTGCTGCAGCAGCAACTCGTCGGCCAGCCCCGGCTCCGGCAAGTAGACCAGGCAGCGGTCCATGGACACCGGCAACTCGCCCTTGAACAGCCACTCCCCCATCACCCCCGGGAGGCTCCAGCCGCTGCTCGGCCGGTACTCCGCCCCAAGGCGCAAGGCCAGGGCACCCAGGCGCTGCGAGGCCGTGCCCCGCGCATAGGTCAGGGCCTGGCGCCAGCGCCCGACATTGGTTCCGGCCGCCATCAAGGTCGACTCACGGCGCCCCAGCAGGCCCAGCAGGCGATCCAGCCGAACCAGTTGCCCCACCGGCAAACGCAGCAGGCGGGACGGCCGCATCTGCACCGGCATCAACAGCGGGTGGCGGAGCAGCAACAACAGCGTCGCGACAGCGAACAGCACACCGCAAGCGATCACCACCGCATGCAGGGTATCGATGATGGGGACGCGAGCCTTGTCCGCCTCCTGGCAGTTCAAGGGCAGATAGCCCTGGGGGAATGGCGGGCTGCCCGGTCGGCAACTGGACGTGTTCATCTGCCGGTCGAAGTCGAGGATCATCTGCGTGCCCGCCAGGGAGCCCATCTCGTCCTGGTCCACCACTGTCACCACCAGGCGATAGGGCGCAGGCGACTCGATGCGGACGCTGCTGCGATCCGCCGGGGGCAGGTAGGGCGTGATGTCCGCCGGCCAGCCCCCTTCGATCTGCTGGACGTCCATCAGCTTGAGGCGCAGATTCATCACATCGCCCCAGACCCGGTCCATGGCGGTGATCGCCAGCACACGGCCCCGGCTGAACGGGTTGAGGTGGGGCGTCAGCACCAGGCTGCCCACGAACAGCGTGGCGAAGGCCACCAGCAGCAACCGGGCAGCGCCCGGGCGGCGGATCAGCGACCGGAACATGCGTCGATCACCTTCAGCCCGGCCTCGCGAATCACGCTGGAGCGCCAGCACAGGCGAGCCCCTGCCTCGGTCTCCCGGGCCGTGATCAGGTTGCTCCAGAACAGCCGCCGCAACTCGGCATCCGTCAGGTAAGGATGGGCCCGCCCCAGGTCATCGGCCTGCAAACGCTCCTGCATGCGAGCCCTCGCCACGGCGTCCTCCACCAGCGGTACAAAGGCCTGCCAGAGCCGCTCGCTACCCAGCAGTTGCCGGTGCAGGGATTCAGGCGAGGGCTCCAGCGCCTGGTCGACCAGGGCCTGCAGCCCCTCCTCCACCAAGGCCGGGTGCCCGCCCGTCACCTGCAGCAGCACGCCCAGCGCCGCCGGATCGAAGGCGCGGCCCGGCCAACGCTGTTGCGCCAGCGCATCCAGGTCGCCGTGGCCCAGCTCCGGCCAGTGCACCACCTGGGCGATGTTGAGCAACGACAGGTCGCCGCTGCGGTACTTCAGGTCCGCCAGGGCCTCGCCACCGCAGAGCAGCAGGTGCAACTGGCCGCCATGCATCTCGCTGAGGCTGCGCAGGATGCCAGCGAGGGTCTCGCGCTGGGTCTCGGTGCCCTGCTCGAAACGGCTGACCAGGCAGAACAGCCGCTCGCCATCGAGCAGGCGGCGCTCCAGCGCGGCCTCGAATTCATAGTCGGAGCCCACATCGGCAAACCCGCACTGCCGGCCGATGGCTGCGAAATAGTCGGCGCTGGCGGTGCTGGTGCTGAATGGCGGCTGCACGTGCAACACCGCCGCCTCGCCGTACAGGGCCCGCGCCCGTGCCAGCAGGGCCTGGCGGAACGGCGGCTGCCCCCAGTGGGCCTGGGACAGGAGCATGAGGATGGGGAACGGCGCCAGGCGTCCCAGCCGCTCGAAAAGCCCCTCGATGAAACCGGCGAAGGGGCCGCCCCCCGCTGCCTCCTGCTGCAGGGGAAACTCCAGCTCGAAACCCGCCGCCTCGAACAGGCGGTTGGTCTCGGCCTCGGTCAGGCGCAGGTAGCGCGCACACGCCAGCAAGCGATCACGGAACTTCGGGTTGGGCAGGGACAACCCGTTGCGCCAGTTGTTGACCGCCTCGCGGCTGAGGCCGATTTCGGTGGCGACACCGGCCGCGCTGGCGCGGATGCGCCGCATGTAGAGGGTGAGCAGCTGGGAAAACAACGGGTTATGCATCGGTCAATCCAGGTGAAACGCCCCACAGGGCGGAGCAGGAAAAGGCCCGCCAAAGGGCGGGCCAGAGAAAGCCAAGGGGATGGCAGGGGGCGGACCCACCCCCTGCGCTCAGGCTCAGCTGTAGCTGACACCCAGGTTGAGGGCGATGTGCTCGAGAGCCGCCTTTTCCTGCTTGCTGATCTTGCTGCCGAAACCAAGGAAACCGCCGGAGGACGCGGCCACAGCCTTGCCCAGCGCCACCAGGGTCTCGCAGTAGATCCGCGCATCGTCAGCCGCGACGCGGGCCTGGAGGATCTCGCGGACGCGCACCAACTCCGCCGAGTAGTCCATCGACGTGCTCACCAGTTCCTGCAACAGGGTTGGGGCGTTGCCGACGACGTTGGTGGCCACCCGCGAGAACAGCGGGCTGCCCGAACCGGCCAGGGTCACCAGTTGCTTCATGAAGGCCTCCACCTCCTTCTTGTCGAACTTGCCGTCGGAGGCCGCCACCAGCAGGAACACCAGCACCGGTGAACGGCGCAGGGCATGGAATTCCTCGGCACTGAAGTCGGTATTTTCCTGTCCCGCAGACCCGGAGCTCTCGCCAGCCTGTTCGACGTAGTGGGCATTCCACAGCGCCCAGCCCTGTTCGTGACGCTCCATGCCGCTGAAGAACACCTGGCCCAGTGTCTTGATCTCATCTGCGGAAAAGCCCGCCTCCTCCAGGACCTTGGGTTTGTGCACGGCGAAGCCCGAGGCGTGGTTGGCATTGCGGTAAGGCAGCAACCACTGGAAGCGCCGCCCACGGTCGGAGGCGAAGCGCACATCGGCGATCAGGCAATCGGTCTTGCCCGTGGGCAGGGTCACCATGCCGTCGCGGATGAACACCGCGCCCAGGGTGTCGCCGTCCAACTCGCTGATACGGGCCTCGCCGGCCTGCATGGCCTCTGCCGAGCTGCCCATGGCCAGGCGCACCATCCGCGAGCTCTGGTCCACCCCGAGGTAACCGACGATGGGGATGAGCATCTCCCCGTCCGAAACGCTCTGCACTGCATGACCGGCGAAGAATCCAGCCATCTCCATCACTTTTCTTGCGTGTTCCATCCGTTGGCGTCCTTGTTCGAGTCGGCGGCCCCGTGGCCACCTGAGGGGGTCATTGCAGAGAGAAAGCACAGAGGCCGAGGGCCTCGGGCAGGATGTCCCGCACATCCTGCAGCACCTTGTCGTCCAGTGCATGAAGCAATAGCGAGGTGCCAGCATCAATCTGCAGTACCAGCGCCCGCCTTGTGAAGAGCAGGAAAAGGCTTTCGTGATCCATGTCGATAATCGAGCACGCCAGGCGCTCTTCGTCCGTCAGCGGCGGGTTGATGTAGCCCATGCCCAGGCTGGTGTAGGTCCGCACCAGGTTGTTCCAGACCAGCTTGGCCAACGCCGGATGGCCGGCCAGGCCGAAATACTCGGTGCCTTCGAAGGTCGGGTTGGCGAGGACGATCTCACCGCCATCGGCCAGCGCGGCGATCAGCTCCAGATCCTGCGCCACCCGCTCCTCGATCATCCGCACGATGCGGGTGCCACGGTAGCTGGCCGCCTCCGCTGCACCGGGGTTGCTGAGGTAGGCCCGCTGGTAGAAGTCCACCAGCATCGACACCTGGCCGTCGTCCGCGCGAGCCAGCCGGCAGGAGCTGAGGGTGCAATCCCGCCCCTTGCTGGCCAGGTCGGCGAAATCCACGGCGCACCAGGGCCGAAGCGAGGTGGGCAGGTCCTCGGCCTCGAGGCCGACCAGCTCCGCCTCGTGCAGGCGGCGGGACGGCATGCGGTCCGAAACGTAGTCGAAATCAGCGTTGACGATCACCAGCAATTGGCGGATCAGCTCGTTGCGCAGGTCCATGTGAGGCTCCCGTTTCCCTGGTTTGTTGGAAGAACGGGCCCAGTATTCCGCGCCAAGCGGAGCGAGGCAGTCCCGGAGTTGTCAGGCCCGCATGGCGCCGGTTGACACACCGTCAAGCGGCACCCCGCAGGCCGTCGCATCCGTGAACCGCGTCATTTTCCGTACACGGCGTCAGGCGTATCCTTCGCGCCACGCCGGACCATCAGGGACAGTCGGCGCAGCCACAGGGACGTCGACGGGCACCACGCCCGCTCGCCACCCGGCCGCACCCCGAGGGTCGCCACCCCATCGCATGCTCCACAGGAGATCGTCATGAAAGCCCTCGCCGGTGGCCTTGCCGCCCTGTTCCTCTGTGCCTGCACCCAGGCCGCCGATTGCGGTTTCGCGCCGCTCCCCCTCAGTGCCAGCGCCGCAGCGCCGAACGTCTTCGTCGGCAAGGGCCAGCACCTGGAGGTCAGCTTCACCAACGAGAACCCCGAGATCAAAGAGCCGGATGCCTTCCCCGAGCCCCCCGTGGTGCTGCGCGACACCGCCAGCGGCAAGGGCTGCAACATCGAGGACGGTGGCATCTGGGCCCGTGAACCCCTGTACCTGAGCCGTGACGAGAAGCGCCTGGTGACCTTCGAGTACAGCGGCTCAAACAGCGAGCTGGTGGCCTACGACACCGCCACCTGCAAGGCCGTCCACCGCCTGGACGTCTCCGGCAAGCGCGCCGCCGTGGTGGGCGAGCAGCTGGTGCTGGGCAGCCAGTGCGACGGCGACTCGCTCGGCAGCTGCAAGAAACAGGCGCGCCAACCCGTCCAACCGTTCTGCAAACCCTGATAGGGAACGTCAATGAGCCTCGATACCTGCATCGTCAACGCCTGCACGGCCGCCTGGGATGAAAGCTTCATCGCCGGCACCAAGAACAAGAACAACTGCTCCGGCTTCCTCCAGTCGGTTGCCGCCGCCCTCAACGTGCCGATCCCCGCCGGCAATGCCGACGCCATCATGTCCGGCCTGCCCCAGGCCAGCGGCTGGAAGGAACTGAAGAGCGGCGCGGAAGCCGCGCAGAAGGCCTCCCAGGGCTGGTTCGTGATCGCCGGCCTGAAAGGCAGCGACCACAACCCCGCGCGCAACAACGGCCACGTCGCCGTGGTCATCGGCGGCACCCTGTACCGCGGCACCTACCCGCGCTGCTGGTGCGGCAGCATCGCCGGCCCGGTGGGCCAGAGCCAGGGCGTGCGTTCGGTCGGCGAGGTGTGGAACCGCACCGACCGCGACCTGGTGAAGTACTTCGTGTACGAAACCGTCAGCTGCGCCAAGTAAGCCCGCCACGCCGTGGATGATCCCCCCTCATCCACGGCGCCCGCCTTCCGGGCCGTTTCCGGCCGTCCCCCGCTGTACCCCGCACACCTCGCCAGTCGCCCGTACACAGCCCGGCGCGAACATGAGCCACATTCATGTTCCAGGCAGCACAGGCCGTAAACCCTTCATCTTTGTTATGATCGGCGCCCTTTTTCCGCCCAGCCAGACAGGTCCCTCATGTCCAGCACGCTCACCGATCGTGGCGCACGCCTCAACGCCCTCCAGCAAGCCCTCAAGGAACGCATCCTGATCCTCGATGGCGGCATGGGCACCATGATCCAGAGCTACAAGCTGCAGGAGGAGGACTACCGCGGCGCGCGCTTCGCCGACTGGCCCAGCGACGTGAAGGGCAACAACGACCTGCTGCTGCTGAGCCAGCCGCAAGTGATCGCCGAGATCGAGCGCGCCTACCTGGATGCCGGCGCCGACATCCTGGAAACCAACACCTTCAACGCCACCCGCGTGTCCCAGGCCGACTACGGTATGGAAGCGCTGGTGTACGAGCTGAACGTCGCCGGCGCCCGCGTGGCCCGCCAGGTGGCCGATGCCAAGACCCTGGAAACCCCGGACCGCCCGCGCTTCGTCGCCGGCGTCCTCGGCCCCACCAGCCGCACATGCTCCATCTCCCCGGACGTGAACAACCCCGGCTACCGCAACGTCACCTTCGACGAGCTGGTGGAGAACTACACCGAGGCGACCCGTGGCCTGATCGAAGGCGGTGCCGACCTGATCCTGATCGAGACCATCTTCGACACCCTCAACGCCAAGGCGGCGATCTTCGCCGTGCAGCAGGTGTTCGAGGAGGACGGCGTCGAACTGCCGATCATGATCTCCGGCACCATCACCGACGCCTCCGGCCGCACCCTCTCCGGGCAGACCACCGAAGCGTTCTGGAACTCGGTGCGCCACGCCAGGCCGATCTCCGTGGGCCTGAACTGCGCCCTCGGCGCCAAGGAGCTGCGCCCCTACCTGGCGGAGCTGGCGGCCAAGGCCGAGACCCACGTCTCCGCCCACCCCAACGCCGGCCTGCCCAACGCCTTCGGCGAATACGACGAGACCCCGGCGGAAATGGCCGCCGTGGTGGAAGAGTTCGCCGCCAGTGGCCTGCTGAACATCGTCGGCGGCTGCTGCGGCACCACCCCGCCGCACATCCAGGCCATCGCCGAGGCCGTGGCCAAGCACAAGCCCCGCGCCCTGCCGGACATTCCCAAGGCCTGCCGCCTGTCGGGCCTGGAGCCCTTCACCATCGATCGCAACTCGCTGTTCGTGAACGTCGGCGAGCGCACCAACATCACCGGCAGCGCCAAGTTCGCCCGCCTGATCCGCGAGGAGAACTACACCGAAGCCCTCGAAGTCGCCCTGCAGCAGGTGGAAGCCGGCGCCCAGGTGATCGACATCAACATGGACGAGGGCATGCTCGACTCGAAGGCGGCCATGGTCACCTTCCTCAACCTGATCGCCGGCGAGCCCGATATCTCCCGCGTGCCGATCATGATCGACTCCTCCAAGTGGGAGGTGATCGAAGCCGGCCTCAAGTGCATCCAGGGCAAGGGCATCGTCAACTCCATCTCCATGAAGGAAGGCGTCGAGCAGTTCAAGCAGCACGCCCGCCTGTGCAAGCGCTACGGCGCCGCCGTGGTGGTGATGGCCTTCGACGAGGTCGGCCAGGCCGACACCGCCGCGCGCAAGAAGGAAATCTGCAAGCGCAGCTACGACATCCTGGTCAATGAAGTGGGCTTCCCGCCGGAAGACATCATCTTCGACCCGAACATCTTCGCCGTCGCCACCGGCATCGAAGAGCACAACAACTACGCCGTCGACTTCATCGAGGCCTGCGCCTACATCCGCGACGAGCTGCCCCATGCGCTCTCCTCCGGCGGCGTCTCCAACGTCTCGTTCTCGTTCCGCGGCAACAACCCGGTGCGCGAAGCCATCCACTCGGTCTTCCTCTACCACGCCATCCGCAACGGCCTGACCATGGGCATCGTCAACGCCGGCCAGCTGGAGATCTACGACGAGATCCCCGCCGAGCTGCGCGAGAAGGTCGAGGACGTGGTGCTCAACCGCCACGAAGGCAGCACCGAGGCGCTGCTGGCCATCGCCGAAAACTACCGGGGCGGCGGCGCCGTAAAGGAAGCCGAAGACGAGGAATGGCGCAGCTACCCGGTGACCAAGCGCCTGGAGCACGCCCTGGTCAAGGGCATCACCGCCTTCATCGTCGAAGACACCGAGGAGTGCCGCCAGCAGTGCGCGCGCCCCATCGAAGTCATCGAAGGCCCGCTGATGGCCGGCATGAACGTGGTCGGCGACCTGTTCGGCGCCGGCAAGATGTTCCTGCCCCAGGTGGTCAAGTCCGCCCGCGTGATGAAGCAGGCCGTGGCCCACCTGATCCCCTTCATCGAAGAGGAAAAGGGCGACAAGCCCGAGGCCAAGGGCAAGATCCTCATGGCCACGGTCAAGGGCGACGTCCACGACATCGGCAAGAACATCGTCGGCGTCGTGCTTGGCTGCAACGGCTATGACATCGTCGACCTCGGCGTGATGGTGCCGGCGGAGAAGATCCTCCAGGTCGCCCGCGAGGAGAAGTGCGACATCATCGGCCTCTCCGGGCTGATCACCCCCTCCCTGGACGAGATGGTCCACGTCGCCCGCGAGATGCAGCGCCAGGGCTTCCAGTTGCCGCTGATGATCGGCGGTGCCACCACCTCCAAGGCCCACACGGCGGTGAAGATCGAGCCGCAGTACAGCAACGACGCCGTGGTCTACGTCACCGACGCCTCCCGCGCCGTGGGCGTGGCCACCAGCCTGCTGTCCAAGGAACTCAAGCCCGAGTTCGTCGAGAAGACCCGCGTCGACTACGCCGAAGTCCGCGAACGCACCGCCAACCGCGCCGCCCGCACCGAGCGCCTGGCCTATGCCGACGCCATCGCCAACAAACCGGCCTTCGACTGGACCGGCTACCGCGCGCCCAAGCCCAGCTTCACCGGCGTGCGCGTGCTGGAAGACATCGACCTGGCGGTGCTGGCCGAGTACATCGACTGGACGCCCTTCTTCATCTCCTGGGACCTGGCCGGCAAGTACCCGCGCATCCTCACCGACGAAGTGGTGGGCGAAGCCGCCACCGCGCTGTTCGCCGACGCCCAGGCCATGCTGAAGTCGCTCATCGAGCAGAAACTGATCAAGGCCCGCGCGGTGTTCGGCTTCTGGCCCGCCAGCCAGGTCAACCACGACGACATCGAAGTGCGCGACGAGCAGGGCAAGCCGCTGGCCGTCCTGCACCACCTGCGCCAGCAGACCATCAAGCCCGATGGCAAGCCGAACCTCAGCCTGGCCGACTTCGTCGCACCGAAGGAAAGCGGCGTCACCGACTACGTCGGCGGCTTCATCACCACCGCCGGCATCGGCGCCGAGGAGCTGGCCAAGCAGTACGAAGCCAAGGGCGACGACTACAGCGCCATCATGGTCAAGGCCCTGGCCGACCGCCTGGCCGAGGCCTGCGCCGAATGGCTGCACGAGCGCGTGCGCAAGGAGTACTGGGGCTACGCAGCCGATGAGCAGCTGGACAACGAAGCCCTGATCAAGGAGCAGTACAAGGGCATCCGCCCCGCCCCCGGCTACCCGGCCTGCCCGGACCACACCGAGAAAGCCACCCTGTTCCGCCTGCTGGACCCGACCGCCGACTTCGGCAAGCCCGGCCAGAGCGGCGTGTTCCTCACCGAGCACTTCGCCATGTTCCCGGCTGCCGCCGTGTCCGGCTGGTACTTCGCCCACCCCGAGGCGCAGTACTTCGCCGTCGGCAAGGTCGAGCGCGACCAGATCGAGCAGTACAGCAAGCGCAAGGGCCAGGAGCAGACGGTCAGCGAGCGCTGGCTGGCGCCCAACCTGGGCTACGACAACTGAGCCATCGACAGGGCGCCCATGGGCGCCCTGTCTTCATTCCCCCTCCTCTCTCCTTCCCTCCTGCCTCGCCCCCTCGCGACCGTCCGTCCCTTCGGGCTGGAGCAGTTTCCGAAAACGCCGATAGCCAAAACAGGCGGGCCCGCTGGCCAGGCATTGCGCTTGCATGCTGATCTGTGCGGCCCGGGAGCCCCATGGCTCCCCTTCGAGACCGGGAAACGAGGAGTACCTGCATGTCGCTGCTGCCTGATCGTATTTCCACCCGCCTGACCCTGGGCGCCATCCTCCTGCTGTTGCTGACCGCCCTCGCGGTGTTCGCCGTGATGGTGCTGCGTGGCCAGCCCCGCGTCGTCGCCGAGAGCAACGCCCTGATCGAACAGACCGGCAGCGCCATCGTGCGCCAGCTCGGCCTGCAGCTCGCCGGCATCCAGGGGCTGGCGGTGAGCATGGCCCACCTGGCCCAGACCCTGCCCCATGACGAGGCGCTCTACCGCACCACCTACCCGCCGCTGATCGACAACAGCGGCGACGCCGCCATCGCCGGCGGTGGCATCTGGCCGGAACCCAATGCCTTCACCAGCGGCACCGAGCGCCGCAGCTTCTTCTGGGCACGCAACACCAGCGGCGCCCTGGATTACTCGGACGACTACAACAAGCCCGACGGCCCCGGCTACCACAACGACGCCTGGTACACCGGCGCCCGCAGCGCCGCCGGCAATGCCTGCGTCTGGTCAGAGGCCTACCAGGACCCGGTCAGCAAGGTGCCCATGGTCACCTGCAGCGTGCCCTACCAATTGCAGGGCCGCTTCGCCGGCGTCAGCACCATCGACCTGCGCCTGGACGACCTGGCCCGTTTCCTCAAGGAACAGGGCACGGTTACCGGCGGCTACGCCTTCGCCCTGGACCAGGCCGGCAACGTCCTGTTCTTCCCCCTCGGCCAGGACGTGACCATGCAGAAGTTCGACGACCTGGCCAGCCGCGAGGCCTGGCTCGCGCCCTTGCAGGAGGCCCGCCGCAAGGCCGCCGCCGACGGCCACTCCAGCGTGCAGCTGGACGCCGACGCCGTACTCGACACCACCGTCCAGGCCAACCTGTTCCGCATGCCGCAAACCGGCTGGGTGGTCGGGCTGGTCACCCCCCAGGCTCGCGTCACCGGCCTGGCTCGCGCGCTGACCTATGAGCTGCAGGCCTTCCTGCTGCCGGTGCTGGGCCTGCTGCTGCTGTTCGTCTGGCTGGCCGGGCGCAAACTGCTGGAGCAGATCGGCGAGACCACCGCGCAGATCCAGGCCCTCGGCAATGGCCAGTCCGGCCAGGGCGGCGCCCTCAGCGTGCTACGCGACGACGAGATCGGCCAGCTGCGCCAGGCGGTCAACCAGTACGCCGGGCGCCTGCAGGGCATGCTGCAGAGCATCGCCAGCGAATCCCAGCGCCTGCGTGACGAGGCCGGCAGCCTCGGCCGCCTGAGCAGCGCCCTGCTGCAACGGGCCGAGCAGCAGCGCCAGGAGAACACCCAGCTGGCCACCGCCATCACCCAGATGTCCTCCAGCGCCCAGGAAGTGGCACAGAACACCAACGACTGCGCCGACACCGCCCAGCGCTCCCAGAGCGTGGTGCGCCAGGGCCAGGACAAGGTGGCCGCCAACAGCCGCGCCATCCAGGCCCTGGCCGGCGAGATGGCCAGCGCCGCCGCCGTGATCACCCAGCTGGAGCAGGACAGCCAGCAGGTCGGCGCCGTGCTGGACGTGATCAAGGCCATCTCCGAACAGACCAACCTGCTGGCCCTCAACGCCGCCATCGAAGCGGCCCGGGCCGGCGAACAGGGCCGGGGCTTCGCCGTGGTGGCCGACGAAGTGCGCTCCCTGGCCGGCAAGACCCAGAGCTCGGCCAACGAGATCAGCGGCATGATCGCCAACCTCCAGCAGGCCTCACGCCAGGCGGTGCAGGCCATGCAGGCCGGGGAGGCGCGCACCCGCCACGCCGTGGAGGAAGCCGAAGGCGCCGCCAGCAGCCTGTCGGCTACGGTGCAGAGCTTCGACGACATCTCCCAGCGCGCCCAGCAGATCGCCGTCGCCGCCCAGCAGCAGAGCCACGTCACCCAGGAGATCAACGAACTGGCCGTGCGCATCCACTCCGCCAGCGAAGAGAACGCCCGCGACGCCGTGGACCTCGACGCCCTCGGCCACTCCGTGCAGGACGCCGCCAGCCGCCTGGCCGAGCTGAGCCGCGGTCGCTGAGACTGCGAACGGTGCCCACCGAAGCGAAGCGGAAGCTGCTAGGCTCCCGCTTTCTTCGCCGCCGAGACCCAACCATGCCCTTCCCCACAGGCCGCCTTGCAGGCCTCGCCCTGATCGCCGCCCTGCTCGGCGGATGTGGCTCCATCCTCGCCCGCAGCCAGGACGTCCACCTGGTGGATGCCGACTACTTCCGCAGCACCCAGGGCGACGTGCAGTTGCTCACCGGCCACCTGGACGAAGGCTCCTTCCCCATGAGCACCGTCTGCTGGATGTCGCTGATCTGCCCGGTCGCCACCGCGGTCTCGGTGCCGGTGGACCTGGTGGTGGATGTCGCCCTGCTGCCCCACGACATCGCCGCCGAGCGCTGAAGCCCCCGGCGCCCCTACTTAAGCGCCCAAGCCGGTGGTAGGATGCGCGCCCCATGCGTATCCACGACCTCGACCAACAGCTCGCCGCCCTTGGCGCCAAGCCCATCCACCGGGATCGGATGCTGCGTGCCTGGCTGCAGGGCAAACCCCTGGACAGCGGCCGCCCACGCCAGCAGGCCGACGACTTCCTGCCGCTGCGGGTGCGCGAAGCCCTGCCCGCCCTCACCGAAACCCTCGACAGCCTGGTGCGCCTGCGCTCCGAGCACCCCGGTGGCGACGGCTCGGCCCGCCTGCTGGTGGGCCTGGGCGACGGTCAGATGGTGGAGAGCGTGCTGCTCCCGCGCGACGGCCTGTGCGTCTCCAGCCAGGTGGGGTGCGCTGTCGGCTGCGTGTTCTGCATGACCGGCAAGAGCGGCCTGCTGCGCCAGGTCTCCAGCCTGGAGATCGTCGCCCAGGTGGTGCTCGCGCGGCGCTACCGCAAGGTCAGGAAGGTGGTGTTCATGGGCATGGGCGAGCCCGCCCACAACCTGGACAACGTACTGGAAGCCATCGACCTGCTCGGCACCCTCGGCGACATCGGCCACAAGAACCTGGTGTTCTCCACCGTCGGTGATCCCCGCGTGTTCGAGCGCCTGCCGCACCTGCGGGTCAAGCCCGCCCTCGCCTTGTCACTGCACAGCAGCAAGGCCGAGGTCCGCGAGCAACTGCTGCCGAAGGCCCCGCGCATCGCCCCGGACGAGCTGGTGGAACTGGGCGAGACCTACGCCCGCCAGGTCGGCTACCCCATCCAGTACCAGTGGACCCTGCTCGAAGGCATCAACGACAGCCTCGAAGAGGCCGAAGGCATCCTGCGCCTGCTCAAGGGCAAGTACGCGGTGATGAACCTGATCCCCTACAACAGCCTGGAAGTCGACGACTACAACCGCCCCAGCGGCGAGCGCATCGTCGAGCTGGTGCACTACCTGCACCGCAACGGCGTGCTGACCAAGGTGCGCAACTCCGCCGGCCAGGACGTGGAAGGTGGCTGCGGCCAACTGCGCGCCCGCGCCGTAGAGCGGGTCAACACCCGCCGGCTGCATTCCCCCGCCTCCTGACCCGGCAATTCCATGGAAAGCACCTACGCTTGCAGCAGGAGGTGCCCCATGGACGACCCACAGCAAGACCGCCCACTGACCTTTCGCGAAATGCTCCACAGCGTCGCCGCTGCGGCGTTCGGGGTGCAGAGCGGCAAGAACCGCGCCCGTGATTTCAGCCGGGGCAAGCCCAGCCACTTCATCCTGCTGGGCGTGCTGTTCACCCTGGTGTTCGCGCTGATGCTGTTCGGCGTGGTGAAGCTGGTGCTGCACCTGGCCGGCCTGTAGCCGCCTCAGTCCAGCAGCGGCGCCAGGGAGAAGCGGTAGCCGGAGAACCCGGGATTGCCCCGAGCGCCGAAATCGCGGAAGCGAACCCCGTAGCCCGGCTGGCGGATGTGCGCCAGCAGCCGGCGCGCCTGCTGCACATCCAGCCGGGTGAACAGCCGGGCATGCTGGTCGACGCCACCGTAGCGGGCGAAATCCAGCCCGGCGTCGTAATCCGCCAGCATCACCAGCGCCCAGCCCCCCAGGGTGAAGTGCCCGCCCACCAGCACGTCCACGCGCCCGTCGATGCGCGCCTGCAGCACCTCCGGTGAATTGTTCAACGCGGAAACATGCAGGCGCCCACACACCAGCGGGCCCAGCGCATCGGCGGCACGCATGGCGCCAAAGGCCATCTCATCGTTGGCGGCCCAGATCAGGCTGACCCGCGGATAACGCGGCAGCAGCTGGCTGGCCTGCTCGAAGGCGCGGCCCCGGTCCCACTCCGCGTACACCAGCTGGCGCAGTCGCACATCCGGGTTGGCGGCCAGTACCCGGCGCAGCCCGGCCTCGCGAAAGCGCGCAGCAGGCGTCTGCTTCACCCCGGAGAACGCCAGCATCTCGATGGTTCCCTGGGGCTGCAGGCGACGCTGCTGACGGATCAGCTCCTCGGCCATCAGCGCGCCAGCCTCCTCGTCATTGGGCACCAGGCTGCCGATCCAGTTGCTGTAGCGCTCGCGCGGGCCACCGGTCAGCTCACGCTGCTCGTCGGTGAGGGTGCTGTTGACGGTGAACAGGCGAACGCCGCTGCCCTGCCCCAGGCGGAGGATCTCCGGCGCGGCGTATTGCTCGTTGACGAACACCAGGTAGTCGGGGCGCTGGGCTTCCGGCCCCTGCAGGATCGCCCGGGCCTGGCGCAGCATGCGCGCGTTGTCGCGCTCGGCGAACTCGATGCGCAGGTCCATCCCCAAATCATCGGCGGCGGCCTGCATGAAATCGGCGTAGCTGCGCCAGAACGGCTCGTCGCTACGACCGGGGTTGAGGAACACGACGGAGGCGGCCTGCGCCAGGCCACAACAGAGCAGGCCCACGCACAGGGCCAGGGAACGCAGGAAGGGCATCAAGGAGAACCTGTTCGTCGAATGCGCCGCAGTATACCCGCGCCACGTCTGCCCTGCCCCGCCGCCTCGCTGGGTCCGTCTACTGGTGGCTCACCCAGAACACCGCCGTGGAGACGACGATCAGGATCAGGCAGAAGATGGCGATGGCGTCCGCGCGGCTGTCCCCGCCCGGGTGCTGAATAGGTTCGTTCATGGCAACCCCTTCTTGTGGTTATGGATGGGCACGCTCCAGCAGTTAAGACCAGGCCCGGCAGGCCCTCAAGGCAGGCCGTCGGGAGGAAAACTTGCGCCAGCCAGCAAACCCTGCGCGCGAGCAGGCGAGCGACCGGCCCGATGTTTTAACATCGGCGCCTCGCATTCCAAGGACAGGCCCTCCCCATGCTGCAGACACTGCTGGAAAAGCTCGGCATCACCGCCCCCACCACCCCCTTCGCCAAGCACGTCGCCGAAAGCCTCGAGGTGCTGGACATCCTGGCGCCGGGCCTGGCCGCCCGTGCCGCCGCCTTCGTCCTCAGCGGGCGGGAGGAACAGGTCCTCGCCGAGCTGTCCCGGCTCAATGGCGAAGAAGCCGCCGTGCTCCTCGACCAGCCCGCCACCCTCGGCTGGTGGTACCCCTCGGGCAACCTGCGCAACGACGCCCAGAAGCACAAGAAGCGCATCAACGCCGCGACCAATGCACGCACCCGCCTCTACGTGATCGGCGCCGAACCCGATGTCGTCGCCCTGACCCGTTTCGGCAAGGTGCTGGCCGCCGCCTGCCAGGGCGTCAACCTCACCCGTATCGCCCAGGTGCCCGACTGGTTCATCTACCTGGTGGTCGACGCCCTGCACACCACCCGCAAGGACTTCGGCAGCAAGATCAGCAGCGACCTGCGCCAGCACTGGACCCTCGACCTGCTCACGCGCCTGCTGGCAGTGGACGACCTGCCCGGCGACGACGCCCTGCTGCTGGTGCTGGACCGCCGCGACCTCGGCGACTACCACTGGCGCGACCTCAACGCCCTGCTGCGCCTGCCCGACCTGGCCGACCACCTGCTGCAGCACCCCGAGGCCACCCGCGCCCTGCCGGCCCGCCTCTCGGCCAGCGGCAACCTGTCCCTGGTGGGCCTGATCGGCCCCCACCCGCGCCTGGCCGCGGCCTACGCCGACATCCTCGTGCGCCTCGCGGTGAACAGCGCCAAGACCGTGCGCGCCGCCGCCGGCCCGCACGTGGAGACCCTGCCCCAGGACGTCAAGCTGGAACAGCTCGGCCTCCTGCTGGCGACCGGCAGCAGCAGCGAACGCACCCTGGCCGCCGACCTCCTCGCCCGCAGCGGCGAGGGCGCACGGGCGATTCTCCAGGCGCGCCTGGCCGAGGAAACCTCCAAGCCCGTGCAGCAGGCACTGGCCAGCGCCATGGCCCGCCTGGACAGCCAGTCCAGCGCCGAGGAACAGGTGCTGCCGGAGGCCGGCGACTACGAGCGCTGCCCCGACGTGGAACTGGGAGCCGCCACCCTCGACCTGCTGCGCCGCAACCTCACCGAACTGCTGGAGGAGAGCCGCCTCTCCGCCGAGGAAGAGATCCGCAGCAACCTGGAACACAAGCGCAAGTGGGACTGGCAGCAGAAGGCCTACAAGAAACTCAAGGCCCTGACCGACAAGGACCTGCAGGCCGCCCTCGACTTCCTCAACGGCAAGAGCCGCAAGCTCTCCGACGGCCTCGACGACGTGCTCGCCTACCGTGGCCGCCTGGCCGCCAGCGCCGACGTCAACCTGCTGCACGCCCTGCGGGTGACCCGCCGCCGCTACTTCAACGCCTACCAGCTCATGCAGTGGCTCAAGGGCGACGCCCTGCGCCGTCTCGACCTGCGCACCCTGGCCGACGCCCTGCGCCGCTGCGGCAGCGAAGAGCCTGAGCGCGAGACCGCCGGCCTGTGCTTCGGCTGGAACTCGCCGCTGGCCCAGCTCGACCCCGACCGCGTCTGGCCGTTCTTCGCCGAGCACCCGCAGTTCCTCGAAGAGGCCTTCGGCCTGCGCCCCAACCATGGCCGCACCGAGTTCGACGTGCCCACCGCCCTCAGCCTGCTGGAGCGCTTCCCGGTGCTGCCGAAACGGCTGATCCCGGTGCTGCTGGAACTGGCCCTGGGCGCCAGCAAGACCAACCGCAGCGAAGCCCAGCGCCTGCTGGAAACCCTGCCCGACATCGCCGAGCGCGCCATCGAGGCCCTGGGCTCCAGCAAGCAGGAGATCCGCACCCTCGCCGCCGAATGGCTGCAACGCCTGGGCCGCCCCGAAGCCGTC
This sequence comes from Pseudomonas sp. FeS53a, assembly GCF_000931385.1. Taxonomy (NCBI): domain Bacteria; kingdom Pseudomonadati; phylum Pseudomonadota; class Gammaproteobacteria; order Pseudomonadales; family Pseudomonadaceae; genus Pseudomonas; species Pseudomonas sp. FeS53a. Next base: position 79,818 of record NZ_JYFT01000011.1, on the reverse strand, counting down.
CCCGCGCTCAAGGCCGCCCTGGCCAAGGAAAAGCGCGAGACCGTGCGCGCCGCCCTGCTCACCGCCCTGGAAGCCCTGGGCGACGACATCAGCGGCCACCTCGCCCCCGCCGTACTGCTCGCCGAAGCGCGCAAGGGCCTGCAGGGCAAGGCCCCGGCCAGCCTGGCCTGGCTCGACCTGGACCGGCTGCCCGCCTGCCAGTGGCTGGACGGCAGCGCAGTGGAGCCGGAGATCGTGCGCTGGTGGGTGGTGCTCGCCTGCAAGCTCAAGGAGCCGGCCGGCAACGCCCTGCTCAACCGCTACCTGGAGCTGCTGGCCCCGGCCAGCCGGGCAGCGTTGGGCAAGGCCCTGCTGCTGGGCTTCATCGCCCAGGACACCCGCCACCCGAGCCAGGAGGAGGCCATCGCCCACGCCCAGACCAACCTCGCCCAGCGCATGCAGAGCTACCAGGCCTGGGCCAAGTGGTCCCCCGAGTACGCCGACATCACCCAGGAGCAGGCCTTCGAGATCCTCAAGCGCGAGCACCTGTCCATCTACCTGGGCAGCGCCATCGCCGACAAGGGCATCCTCGCCCTCACCTGGGCCATGGCCGGCCACGAGCTGGTCAGCCTGCTGCAGGCCTACATGCGCGACCACTACCAGCGCCGCGCCCAGGTCGAGGCCCTGCTCAGCGCCGCCGCCAACAGCAACGACCCGCTGGTGATCCAGCTGCTGCTGGCCGTCGCCCGCCGCCACCGCACCGCCTCGGTCCAGGCCCTGGCCCGCGTACTGGTGGAGCAGATCGCCCAGCGCAATGGCTGGAGCGCCGATGAACTGGCCGACCGCACCATCCCCAGCGCCGGCTTCGACGAACAGGGCGTGCTCAACCTGCAGTACGGCGAGCGCCTGTTCACCGCGCGCCTGGACGGCGCCCTCAAGCTGGAGCTGCGCAACCCCGACGACAAGGTGGTCAAGGCCCTGCCCGAGCCGCGCAAGAGCGACGACCCGGCGCTGATCAAGGAAGCCAAGACCCAGCTCTCCACCAGCAAGAAGGAGCTCAAGCAGGTCATCGAACTGCAGACCCAGCGCCTCTACGAAGCCATGTGCGCCGAGCGCCTGTGGCCTGCCGGCGAGTGGCGCGAGTACCTGCAGCGCCACCCGGTGGTCACCCACCTGGTGCAGCGCCTGGTCTGGGCCGAAGTGGCCGAGGATGGCGCCCTGCGCCTGTTCCGCCCCACCGAGGACGGCAGCCTGATCGACCTCGACGACGACGAGGTCGAGCTGGACGAAACCCGCCGCGTGCGCCTGGCCCACGCCGCCCTGGTGGACGCCGACACCGCCAAGGCCTGGACCGCCCACTTCAAGGACTACAAGGTCAAGCCGCTGTTCGCCCAGATGAGCCGCATGCTGCCCGAGCCCACCGCCAGCGGGGCGCCGGAGCAGGACGAAGGCAGCGGCGAACGCATCGCCGACCGCCTCGGCTGGCTCAGCGACACCTTCACCCTGCGCGGCACCCTCACCAAGCTCGGCTACCAGCGCGCCGCCGCCGAGGACGGGGGCTTCTTCGACCACTACTTCAAGGAGTTCTCCAGCCTGGGCCTGCGGGTGTGCATCGGCTTCACCGGCAACTGCCTGCCCGAAGAGAACGTCCCCGCCGCGCTCACCCACCTCAGCTACGAACGCATGGCCCAGCGCTGGTCGACCGGCGAGAGCCTGCCCCTGGCGGAGATCCCGCCCGTGCTGCTGGCCGAGACCTACGCCGACTACCGCGCCGCCGCCGACGCCTGCGTCGGCTTCGATCCCCAGTGGAAGAAGAAGACACCATGGTAAGCACCGCCCTGCGCCACAGCGCCGAACACCTGCATGCCGACGAACTGGCGCGCCTGAGCGAAGCCGACCAGCAGGCCGGCGCCGACCTGCCCCCGGGCTGGCTGCGCTCGCCGCGTTCGGTGCGCCGCTTCATCCTCGGTGACGACGCCCTGGGCATCAGCCGCAAGTTCTACGGCGACGACGCCCTGGTGGACCGCGCCATCGTCACCCTGCTCGGCCGCCAGGGGCTGATGCTGGTGGGCGAGCCGGGCACCGCCAAGTCGATGCTCTCCGAGCTGCTGGCCGCCGCCATCAGCGGTGACTCCACCCTCACCATCCAGGGCACCGCCGGCACCACCGAGGACCACATCAAGTACTCCTGGAACTACGCCCTGCTGCTGGCCGAGGGGCCGACCCCGCGCGCCCTGGTGCCCTCCCCGCTGCACCAGGGCATGCAGGCCGGCAAGCTGGTGCGCTTCGAGGAGATCACCCGTTGCCCGCCGGAGATCCAGGACGTGCTCGTCTCCCTGCTCTCCGAGAAGCAGATGATGATCCCCGAGCTGGGCGAAGGCGGCCGCCTGCTGGCCCGCCCCGGCTTCAACCTGATCGCCACCGCCAACCTGCGCGACCGCGGCGTGCACGAGATGTCCGCCGCCCTCAAGCGCCGCTTCAACTTCGAGACGGTGCGCCCCATCGCCGACAGCGAATTCGAAGTGGAGCTGGTGATGCGCCAGCTGCAGCGCGAACTGGGCGAGCAGGCCGGCAAGGTCGCCGTCGAGCGGGACGTCATCACCCTGCTGGTCACCGTGTTCCAGGAGCTGCGCCAGGGCAGCACCCGCGAAGGCACGGCGATCAAGGCCCCGGACGCGGTGATGTCCACCGCCGAGGCGGTCAGTGTCGCCTACGCCGCCGCCCTGGAGGCCCGCTACCTGGGCGACGGCCGCCTGACCGCCGCCGAGCTGGCGCGCCAGTTGCTCGGCGTGGTGTTCAAGGACAGCCAGGACGACGCCCGACGCCTGCGCCACTACCTGGACAGCGTGGTGCGCGAGCGCGCCCGCCGCGACGACCACTGGAAGCGCTTCTTCGACGCCAGCAAGGGCCTCTGGGACTGAGCCATGGCAGAGGCCTTCGCCAGCGACCCGCGCCTGCCCGAACGGCTGCAGGCCGCCGCCCGTGAGCGCGCGGCCCTGGCCCGGGCCGGCATACACCTGGTGCCGGTGCGCCACCACAGCCCGGCCTGCGCCTTCGCCCTGCGCCAGCAACTCCAGGCCCTGCAGCCGGCGGCCATCCTGATCGAGGGGCCGGCGGACTTCGACCGGCTCATCCCCGACCTGCTGGACTCCCGCAGCCGGCCGCCCCTGGCGATCCTCTCCCAGCACCGCCGGCCCGATGCCGAGGGCGAGCCGACGCTGCGCTCGGCCTTCTTCCCCTTCTGCGACTACTCGCCGGAATGGCAGGCCCTGCAGGACGGCCAGCGCCTGGGGGCGCAGCTGGCCTTCATCGACCTGCCCTGGGCCCGCCAGCATGACGAGGAGCAGGCCGCCGACCAGCAGCGCAGCCTCATGGCCGAGCGCTACCTGGCCCACAGCCGCTACCTCGCCGCCCTGGCCCGCGAGGCCCACTGCCGGGACCACGACGAACTCTGGGAGCACCTGTTCGAACTGCGCCCCCGCGCGGCACTGGCCGACTGGCAGCGGCTGTTCGACGACGCCTTCGCCTGGTGCGCCATGGCACGCCTGGACTACGAGGACGACGTGCTCGCCGCCGAAGGCTCCCTGGCCCGCGAAGCCCACATGCTCGGCTGCATCCGCGACTGGCGTGGCCGGGTGGACGGCCCGCTGGTGGTGGTCACCGGCGGCTTCCACACCCTGGCGCTGGTGGAGGCCCTGGCCGCCGGCACCCCGGCACCGGCCAGACCCGCCGCCCCGGAGGACAGCCAGGCCTGGCTGATCCGCTACAGCTTCGACCGCCTCGACGCCCTCAACGGCTATGCCTCCGGCATGCCCTCGCCGGCCTATTACCAGCAGGTCTKGGACGCGCTGCTGGGCGAGGAGGACGACACCCTCGCCCGCCAGCGCATCGCCACCCGCCTGCTCAGCGGCATCGCCGCCGAAACCCGCCAGCAGCGCCTGGCCGATGCCCTGACCTTCGCCAGCGTGAGCAACGCCGCCGAACAGGCCGCCGGCCTCGCCCGGCTGCGCCAGCACCCCGGCCCGGGGCGCTACGACCTGCTGGACGCGGTGCACGCCTGCTTCGTCAAGGGCAGCCTGGACGAAGGCCAGGACGGCCTGCTGCGGGCCGTGCAGCGCCACCTGGGCGGCAACCGCCTGGGCGACGTACCGCCCTCGACCCAGGCCCCGCCCCTGGTGGATGAAGCCCGGCGGCTGGCCCTCGCCCACCGCCTGGACCTCAGCGACAGCCTGGCCCGGCGTACCCGCCTGGACCTCTACCGCAAGCCCCGCCACCGCGCCCGCAGCCGCTTCCTGCACCTCATGGCCTACCTGGACAGCGGCCTGGCCCGGCACCAGGGCGGGCCGGACTTCGTCAACGGCAGCGGCCTCGACCTGCTCTTCGAGGAGTGGGAATACGCCTGGTCGCCGTTGGTGGAAGCCAACCTCATCGAACGGGCCGAACAAGGCAGCAACCTGCGCGACATCGCCCTGCGACGCCTGCTGGACGAGGAGCGTGCGCTGCTCGGCCAGGGCCAGGGCCGCAGCGCCGGCCGCGTGGCACAGCTGGTGGCCCGCGCCGGGCTGATCGGCCTGGGCGAGCAGCTGCCGAGGCTGTTCCAGCGCCTGGCCGAACACCTGGACGAAGACCCCGAGCTGGCCTCGGTGGTCGCCTGCGGCCAGCGCCTGCTGCACCTGTGGCGCGGCCGCGAACTGCTCGGGCTGGAGGAGCAACCGCAGCTGCCGGCGCTGCTGCAGCGCATCGTGCCGGCGGCGCTGTTCCTGGTGCCGGGCCTGGCCCTCTGCGCCCCCGAGCAGGAAAGCGCCGCCGTGGATGCCCTGCTGGCCCTGCGCGAGTTCATCCGCCTGGGCAGCGGCCTGGTGGGCCTGGATGGCCAGGACGAAGCCCTGCAGGGCGCCCTGGCCCGTCTCCGCGACGAGGCGCCGCCCACCCTGGCCGGCGCCCTGGACGCGCTGCGCTACCTGGACGATCTCGATGACGAGGCCCGCCTGGCCGAAGCCCTGGGCCGCCGCTTCGGCCCGGGCGCCGACAGCGAGGACGCCGTGCGCTACCTCGGCGGGCTGCTGCAGGCCGCGCCGGAGCTGATCCTGCGGGTCGAGCACCTGGGCCAGGCACTCAACGCCCTGGTGGCCGGCTGGGACGAGGCCACCTTCGTCCGCCACCTGCCCGACCTGCGCCTGACCTTCACCCGCCTCAAACCCCAGGAGACCGGGCGCCTGGCCAGCCAATTGGCCGCGCTGAACGGCCTGGGCGACAGCGCCCTGGACAGCGCCCACCACGAACTGGACAGCCACGACCTGCTCGCCGGCGCCGCCCTGCACCTGGCGCTCGGGCGCTCGCTGGCGCGCGACGGCCTGCTCGGCTGGGCCACGGAAGCCGACCATGACTGACCTGGAAACCGCCCGCCGCTGGCGCCTGATCCTCGGCCGCTACGCCGACCGCGCCCTCGACCAGGCCGCCCTGAACCCCACCGACGCACGGCTGGAGAAGACCCTCGACTACCTCTACAACCGCGAGTACCAGCGCCGTGGCCATGTCCAGGGCGGGCGCGGCGGCTCCCTCGACGACAGCCAACTGACCGCCCTCAACTGGCTGGAGCAGGCCCGCAACCTGTTCCCCCGCTCCACCTTCGAGCGCCTGCAGACCCAGGCCATCGAGCGCTACGCCATCAGCGCACTGCTCACCGACCCGGCCAGCCTCGCCAGCCTGGAACCCAGCCCGGCCCTGGCCAAGGCGCTGCTCAGCGTGCGCGGCCGCCTCAGCGCCGACACCCGCGACGCGGTGCGCCAGCTGATCGCCAAGGTGGTGGAAGATATCCTCCAGCGCCTGCGCAGCCGCTTCACCAACGCCCTCAACGGCCGGCGCAACCGCTTCCGCCGCTCGCCGATCCGCCACGCGCAGAACTTCGACTGGCGCGCCACCATCGCCGCCAACCTCAAGCACTACGACCCGGAGCGCAAACAGCTGCTGATCGAATCGCCGCGCTTCAACGCCCGGGTCCGCCGGCAGCTGCCCTGGGACGTGCTCCTCTGCGTCGACCAGAGCGGCTCGATGCTCGACTCGGTGATGTACAGCGCCATCTGCGCCAGCATCCTCGCCACCCTGCCCAGCGTGCGCGTGCGCCTGGTGCTGTTCGACACCCAGGTGGTGGACCTCAGCCACCTCGCCCACGACCCGGTGGAGGTGCTGCTGACCGTGCAGCTGGGCGGCGGCACCGACATCGGCAAGGCCCTGCGCTACTGCGAGCAACTGGTGGACACGCCCCAGCGCACCGTGCTGGCGCTGATCAGCGACTTCGAAGAAGGCGCCGCCATCGGCCCGCTGCTGGCCTGCGTCTCGCGGCTGAACGAGGCCCGCGTGCGCCTGCTGGGCCTGGCGGCCCTGGATGATGCCGCCCGGCCGGTCTACGACCCGTCCATGGGCCAGCGCCTGGCGGATCGGGGCATGCGGATCGCCGCGCTGACCCCGGAGCACTTCGCCGAATGGCTGGCGGAGGTGATGCAATGAGCGCCTGGCTGGCCCGCTACCGGGCCTACGACGACGCCGCACTGGAAACCCTGGCCAACGCCGGCCTGCTGCGCCGCGCCGGCAAGGACGTGGAGGCCGGCAAGCTGGCCTGGGGCGAGCGCACCGAGGCACACGGGCTGATCGAGACCGACGGCCAGACCGTGCGCCTGGACGCCGGCGGCGTGGAGGCGGCGCGCTGCACCTGCCCGGCCAGCGGCTGCTGCAAGCACATCCTCGCCGCCGTGCTGTGGCTGCGCAGCGAAGCGCCCGACGCGGCCACCGGCACGGAGCAGCCCGATCCCGATGCAGCCCAGGTGGAAGCCCTGGCGCTGGACCCGGCGCAGTTGCAGAAGCTCGCCGGCAAGGTGGCCACCCGCCGCGCCCGGCAATGGATCGAGACCCTCGGCACACCCCGGGTGAGCAACCACGGCCTGCGCCTGGCCATCGCCTTCGACGGCCTGGAGGGCGAAGTCAGCTACCTGGCGGGTGCCGGCTTCGACGGGATGCTCTCCGAGGCGCGGGACAGCGAACGCAAGGCCCTGCACCTGGCGGCCCTCGCCGGGCTCTTCCAGGCCCACGGCCMCCCCTGGGCCTGGACCGCCGAAAGCGCCCCTGCCGACACCACGCGGGACGGCCTGGGCGAGGCCGAGCGCGAGCTGCTGGCCTCGGTGCAGCAGCTGCTGCACGAGCTGCTGGGCCAGGGGCTGTCCCGCGTCAGCCGGGCCAGCGCCCTGCAGCTGCGCCTGCTCAACCTCGGCGCCCGCACCGAAGGCCTGCCGCGCCTGGCCGGCCACCTGCGCACCCTGGGCGGGCAGATCACCCGCCTGGCCGAGCGCGACGACCACAGCAGCGAGCGGGAGGCACTGGTGCAGATGGCCCGCGTCCACGCCCTCTGCCAGGCCCTGCTGCGCGCCGACGGCGAACGCCTGCCCCCGCTGCGCGGCCGCCTGCGGCGCGACTACCAGGCCGGTGAAACTCTCGACCTGCTGCCCCTGGGCGGCCACTGGTGGACCAGTGCCAGCGGCGCCCGCGGCCTGAGCCTGGCCTTCTGGGACCTCAGCGACGGCCAGGTGCTGGAAACCACCCTGGCCCGCCCCGATGGCAGCGACCCCGGCTTCCGCCGCGACGCGGTCTGGGCCCAGCAGGCGCTGTGGCGCAGCACGCCCGAGCTGCTGTGCCGCGCGCCGTTGCAGCTGGAAGGGCCGCGCCTGGCCGAGGATGGCCGGCTGGCCCCCGGCGGCGGCATTGCGCGCCCCCAGGACGGCTGGCCAGCGGATGACCCGCGCCTGCTCGACCTCGGCCTGGCGGACTGGGAACAGCTGGGCCTGGCCCTGGAAGACAGCGCCGCCCTCGCCAGCGAGCCGCCGACCCGGCTGCTGCTGCGCCCCGCCCGCTGCCACGAAGCGAGCCTGGACGAAGCCCGGCAGGTGCTGACCTGGCCGCTGGAGGACAGCAACGGCCGCACCCTGCTGCTGGAGCTGCCCTGCACCGCCGAGCGCCGCGAACGCCTGGACAACCTGGAGCGGGCGCAGAAGGCCCTGGACGACATCCGTGCCGTGCTGGTGCGACCCTGGCTGGACGGTCGCCGCCGCTGCCTGGAGCCCCTCGCGCTGCTGGTGGCCGATCACGGCCGGCTGCGCTGCCTGTCGCTGGACTTCGAATCCCTGGTGCGCGGCGGCTTGAGCCGCAACCGCCGGCTGTTCGACCGCATCCAGCGCCTGCTCAGCCGCACCGACCGCCCCGTGCCGGCGGTGGAGCCGCCGAGCCTCGCCGGACGGCTGGTGGAGCCGGCCCTGGACGTGCTGGAAAGCCTGGCCAGCAGCGGCCGCCAGCAGCCCTCTGCCCATCACCGGGAGGTGCTGCGGGCCCAGCAGGCGCTGGCCGATGCAGCGGGGGTGGCGGTGCTGGCGCAGGCGCTGGGGCAATTGGCGGAGTCGCCCAGGGTCTCCTCCGGGACCCTGCTGCGGGGGACGCACCTGATGAGCCGCCTGCTGGCCCTGGGCTGACGCCGGGCCAGTCGAGAAGCATTCTCGACGCCCGCCGGCCGGGCCCTCCAGCCCCGCGGGGAAGGTTATGCTCGCACCCCTGCTTATGCGATCAGGTTCTTTACATATACTCAAACATCACTTTTGCGCATAAACCTGAGCTGGTATCTTCCACCGGCTCCGCAGGGGGTGCGCGGCCGTGCGCGCAGAAAAGCTGTAAGCAGCCTGACAACAGGACCATTCATGTACGTATACGACGAGTACGATCAACGCATCGTAGAGGACCGCGTCAAGCAGTTCCGCGATCAGACCCGCCGCTACCTGGCCGGGGAACTCTCGGGCGAGGAGTTCCGTCCCCTGCGTCTGCAGAACGGCCTCTATATCCAGCGCTACGCCCCCATGCTGCGGGTCGCCGTGCCCTATGGCCTGCTGTCGTCCGCCCAGGTGCGCAAGCTGGCGCAGATCGCTCGCGACTACGACAAGGGCTACGCCCACATCAGCACCCGCCAGAACGTCCAGTTCAACTGGCCGGAGCTGGAGGACGTGCCGGAGATCCTCGCCGAGCTGGCCACCGTGCAGATGCACGCGATCCAGACCAGCGGCAACTGCATCCGCAATACCACCACCGACCAGTTCGCCGGCGTCGCCCGTGACGAGCTGGTGGACCCGCGCCCGTGGTGCGAGATCATCCGCCAGTGGTCCACCTTCCACCCCGAGTTCTCGCACCTGCCGCGCAAGTTCAAGATCGCCGTGAACGGCGCCGTGGGCGACCGTGCCGCCATTGAGGTGCACGACATCGGCCTGGAAGCGGTGAAGAACGAAGCCGGTGAGCTGGGCTTCCGCGTCTCCGTCGGCGGCGGCCTGGGCCGTACCCCGATCGTCGGCAGCTTCATCAACGAATTCCTGCCCTGGCAGCACCTGCTGAGCTACCTGGACGCCATCCTGCGCGTCTACAACCGCTACGGCCGCCGGGACAACAAGTACAAGGCGCGCATCAAGATCCTGGTGAAGGCGCTGACCCCCGAGGTGTTCGCCGAGCGCGTCAACGCCGAGTGGGCCCACCTGAAGGATGGCCCCACCACCCTGACCCAGGCGGAAGTCGATCGCGTCGCCAGGCATTTCGTCGACCCGGCCTACAAGGCCCTGGAGGACCAGGACGCCGCCCTCGCCGCCCTGGACGCCGAGCACCCGGGCTTCGCCCGCTGGCGCCAGCGCAACACCTTCGCCCACAAGAAGCCGGGCTACGTGGCCGTGACCCTGTCGCTGAAGCCCACCGGTGTGGCCCCGGGCGACGTGACCGACAAGCAGCTGGACGCCATCGCCGACCTGGCCGACCGCTACGCCTTCGGTGAAGTGCGCAACAGCCACAACCAGAACGTGATCCTGGCGGACGTGGAGCAGGCGCAGCTGTTCACCCTGTGGAACGAACTGCGCGAGCAGGGCTTCGCCACGCCGAACGTGGGCCTGCTCACCGACATCATCTGCTGCCCGGGCGGTGACTACTGCTCCCTGGCCAACGCCAAGTCGATCCCGGTGGCCGAGGCCATCCAGCGCCGCTTCGATGACCTGGACTACCTGTTCGACATCGGCAACCTGGACCTGAACATCTCCGGCTGCATGAACGCCTGCGGCCACCACCACGTCGGCCATATCGGCATCCTCGGCGTGGACAAGAAGGGCCAGGAGTTCTACCAGGTGTCCCTGGGTGGCAGCGCCGGCCGCGACGCCAGCCTGGCGCAGATCCTCGGCCCGTCCTTCGCTCAGGAGGAAATGGCCGACGTGATCGAGAAGATCATCAAGGTCTACGTCGAGCGCCGCACCGAGGAGGAGCCTTTCCTCGACACCTTCCGCCGCATCGGCATCGACCCGTTCAAGGAGCGCGTATATGCAGCGAATCATTAAGAACGGCCAGGTCATCGACGAGACCTGGCACCTGCTGCCGAAGGACGCGACCCTCGATGGCCTGTCCAACTGCGACGACCTGATCGTGCCGCTGGCCCTCTGGGTCGAGCACAGCCACGCCCTCAAGGCCCGCGATGGCGGCCTGGGCGTGTGGCTGGACGCCGGCGAGGAGATCGAGGAGATCGCCGAGGACCTCTCGCACTTCCAGGTCATTGCGCTGAACTTCCCGGCCTTCACCGATGGCCGCCACTCCTCCACCGCGTACCTGCTGCGCCAGCGCTACGGCTACCAGGGTGAGGTTCGCGCCATCGGCGACGTGCTGCGCGACCAGCTGTTCGCCCTCAAGCGCTGCGGTTTCGATGCCTTCGCCCTGCGCGAGGACAAGGACCCGTACGACGCGCTGAAGGCCTTCGAGGACTTCAGCGAGGTCTACCAGGCCTCCGCCGACCAGCCGCTGCCACTGTTCCGCCGCCGCGCCTGATTCCCCAGGCAACGGGCAAAAGAAAACCGGGACCTCTGCAGGTCCCGGTTTTTTTATGGCGCTTGGATGGGGCGTTGTCCGCAACGCCCCGTCGGTCAGCTGTTATTCAGCCAGGCGCCAGGTGGTGCCGCCTTTGCCATCCTCCAGCACCACGCCCATGGCGGTGAGCTGGTCGCGGATGCGGTCGGACTCGGCCCAGTTCTTCTCCGCACGCGCGGTCAGGCGCGCCTGGATCAGCCCTTCGACCTCGGCGGCGTCCACCTTGCCGGTGGCACCGGCCTGGAGGAACACATCCGGCTCCAGCTGCAGCAGGCCGAGCAGGCCACCCAGGGCCTTCATGCGTGCCGCCAGGGCGGCTGCGGTGCTCGGCTCGCTGTCACGCAGGCGGTTCACCTCGCGGGCCATCTCGAACAGGGTGGCGACGGCTTCGGGGCTGTTGAAGTCATCGTCCATGGCTGCGCCGAAGCGCTCGACGAAGGCTTCGCCACCTGCCGCCTCGACGACCGGCAGGCCGCGCAGGGCGGTGTAGAAGCGTTCCAGGGCGCCCTTGGCTTCCTTGAGGTTGTCCTCGGAGTAGTTGATCGGGCTGCGGTAGTGGCTGGACACCAGCAGGTAGCGCACCACCTCGGGGTGGTACTTCTCCAGCACCTCGCGAATGGTGAAGAAGTTGCCCAGGGACTTGGACATCTTCTCGCCATCCACACGGACCGCGCCGGCGTGCATCCAGGCCTTGGCGTAGAGCTTGCCGGTGGCGGCCTCGCTCTGGGCGATCTCGTTCTCGTGGTGGGGGAACACCAGGTCCGGGCCGCCGCCGTGGATGTCGAAGGTCTCGCCCAGGCAGCAGGTGGACATCACCGAGCACTCGATGTGCCAGCCGGGACGGCCAGCGCCCCAGGGGGATTCCCAGCTCGGCTCGCCGGGCTTGGCGCCCTTCCAGAGGACGAAGTCCAGCGGGTCTTCCTTGGATTCGTCGACCTCGATGCGCGCGCCGATCTTCAGCTCGTCGATGCGGCGGCGGGAGAGCTTGCCGTAGCCCTCGAACTTGCCGACGCGGTAGTAGACGTCGCCATTGCCGGGGGCGTAGGCGAAGCCCTTGTCGATGAGGGTCTGGATCATCTGGTGCATGCCGGCGATGTGGCCGGTGGCACGGGGCTCGATGTCCGGGCGCAGCACGGAGAGGCGCGCCTCGTCCTCGTGCATGGCGGCGATCATGCGGTCCACCAGCGCTTCGAACGGCTCGCCGTTCTCCTGGGCGCGCTTGATGATCTTGTCGTCGATGTCGGTGATGTTGCGCACGTAGGTCACGTCATAGCCGCGCTCGCGCAGCCAGCGGGTGACCACGTCGAAGGCGACCATCACCCGGGCATGGCCGATGTGGCAGTAGTCGTACACGGTCATGCCGCACACGTACATGCGCACGCTGTTGCCTTCCAGGGGCTGGAAGGCTTCCTTGGCCTTGGTGAGGGTGTTGTAGATCGTCAGCGCCATCACTGCCCCCAGGAGTCACGCAGGGTGACGGTGCGGTTGAACACCGGCTGGCCGGGCCTGGAGTCCTTGAGGTCGGCAACGAAGTAGCCTTCGCGCTCGAACTGGAAGCGCTCCTCGGGCTGGGCCTGGGCCAGGGACGGCTCGGCACGGCAACCTGTGAGCACCACCAGCGAGCCGGGGTTGATGTTGTCGAGGAAGCTGCCGCCCTCTTCCGACTTCTCGGGGTTGGCCGAGCGGAACAGGCGGTCGTACAGGCGCACTTCGCACTCCAGGCTGCCTTCCACCGGCACCCAGTGGATCACGCCCTTGACCTTGCGCCCTTCGGGGTTCTTGCCGAGGGTGTTCTCGTCGTAGGAGCAGCGCAGCTCGACGATCTTGCCGTCGGCGTCCTTGATGGCTTCGTCGGCACGGATCACGTAGCTGCCGCGCAGGCGCACTTCGCCACCGGGCACCAGGCGCTTGAAGCCGGCAGGCGGGACTTCCTCGAAGTCGCTGGCGTCGATGTAGATCTCGCGGGCGAAGGGCAGCGTGCGCACGCCCATGTCTTCCTTCGGGTGGCGCGGCAGTTCGAGCTGCTCGACCTGGCCTTCCGGGTAGTTGGTGATGACCACCTTGAGCGGCTTGAGCACGCACATGGCGCGGGCGGCGGTGGCGTCCAGGTGATCACGGATGCTGAATTCCAGCATGCCGATGTCCACCACGCCGCTGGCACGGTTGACGCCGATCATCTCGCAGAAGTTACGCAGCGACTCGGGGGTGTAGCCCCGGCGGCGGTAGCCGGACAGGGTGGACATGCGCGGGTCGTCCCAGCCGCTGACATGCCCTTCGTCCACCAGCTGCTTGAGCTTGCGCTTGCTGGTGATGGTGTAGTTCAGGTTCAGGCGCGAGAACTCGTACTGGCGCGGCTGCGCCGGCACCGGCAGGTTGGCCAGGAACCATTCGTAGAGCGGGCGATGGTCCTCGAACTCCAGGGTGCAGATGGAGTGGGTGATGCCCTCGATGGCATCCGACTGGCCGTGGGTGAAGTCGTAGCTGGGGTAGATGCACCACTTGTCGCCGGTCTGGTGGTGATGGGCGTGGCGGATGCGGTAGAGGATCGGGTCGCGCAGGTTGATGTTCGGCGAGGCCATGTCGATCTTGGCGCGCAGGGAACGGGCGCCGTCCGGGAACTCGCCGGCCTTCATGCGGGCGAACAGGTCCAGGTTCTCCTCGACGGAGCGGTCGCGGAACGGGCTGTTCTTGCCCGGCTCATGCAGGCTGCCACGGTACTCGCGCATCTCCTCGGGGGTGAGGTCGCAGACGAAGGCCTTGCCGGCCTTGATCAGCTCGACGGCCCAGGCGTGCAGCTGGTCGAAGTAGTCCGAGGCGTAGCGAACCTTGCCCGCCCACTGGAAGCCCAGCCACTTCACATCGCGCTCGATGGCGTCGATGTATTCCTGGTCTTCCTTGGCCGGGTTGGTGTCGTCGAAGCGCAGATGACAGTCGCCGCCGAATTCCTGGGCCAGGCCGAAGTTCAGGCAGATCGACTTGGCATGGCCGATGTGCAGGTAGCCGTTGGGTTCCGGGGGGAAGCGGGTGACGATCTTCGCGTGCTTGCCGGCGTCCAGGTCGGCCTGGACGATGGGGCGAAGGAAGTTCGTGGCGACGACGGGGGTCTCTGGCTTGCTCATGGTGTCCTTAAGATCATGCTTTGCGGCTCAGGGTAGGCCGGCCAAATCAAAGCGCTTATCATACCGAAGCTGTCAACCCCCTGACAGGCCTTCGGATTTCACGTTCAGAGCGAATTGCCCATGATCAAGCTGCACACCAACCACGGCGTCATCACCCTGGAACTCTTCGAGGACAAAGCGCCTGAAACCACCGCCAACTTCAAGGAATACGTAAAAGCCGGCCACTACGACGGCACCGTGTTCCACCGCGTCATCTCCAACTTCATGATCCAGGGTGGCGGCTTCGAGCCCGGCATGAAGCAGAAATCCACCCGCGCACCGATCAAGAACGAGGCCAACAACGGCCTGTCGAACAAGGTCGGCACCATCGCCATGGCACGCACCATGGACCCGCACTCCGCCTCCGCGCAGTTCTTCATCAACGTTTCCGACAACGACTTCCTCGACCACAGCGCCCCCACCACCCAGGGCTGGGGCTACGCGGTGTTCGGCCAGGTGACCGAAGGCATGGACGTGGTCAACGCGATCAAGGGCGTAGCCACCACCATGAAGGCCGGCCACCAGGACGTCCCGGTCGAAGACGTGATCATCGAGAAGGCCGAGATCGTCGAGTGATCCTGCTGATCTCCGACCTGCATCTCGAAGAGGAACGCCCGGACATCACCCGGGCGTTTCTTCGTTTCCTCGACACCCGCGCCCGCCAGGCCGAAGCGCTGTACATCCTCGGCGACTTCTTCGAAGCCTGGATCGGCGACGACGCCATGACCCCCTACCAACACGCCATCGCCCGTGCCCTGCGGCAGGTGGCTGACGGCGGTACGCGGCTGTTCCTGATGCACGGCAACCGCGACTTCCTCGTCGGCGAGCGGTTCTGCCGCGAGGCCGGCTGCACCCTGCTGGGCGACCCGGCCCAGGCCGAACTGGCCGGCCACCCGGTGCTGCTGATGCACGGCGACAGCCTGTGCACCCGCGACGAGGCGTACATGCGCCTGCGCCGCATCCTGCGCCACCCGCTGACCCTCTTCATCCTGCGCCACCTGCCCCTGCGCGTGCGTCACCGCCTGGCCCGCAAGCTGCGCAGCGAGAGCCGCGCCCAGACCCGACAGAAGGCCTACGACATCGTCGATGTCACCCCCGAGGAAGTCACCCGGGTGATGATCGACGCCAAGGTGCCCACGCTCATCCACGGCCACACCCATCGACCGGCGGTGCACACCCTGGAAATCGGCGGGCAGCCGGCACAGCGCATCGTGCTGGGTGACTGGGACCGCCAGGGCTGGGCGCTGGAAGTGGACGCCGACGGCTTCCGCCAGGCGCCATTCGCCCTCGACTGACTGCCGCAGCGAGAACCTGCCCGCAGCCCGAGTGAGTGCTGCTTGACGAGGCGGCATGCGGCCTCCAGCATTCCGCATCCCCACACCGTCAAGGAGCGACCATGCAGTTTGCGAACGCCCCCTACATCAAGTACCTGGTCGGCGGCGCTGCCGCTGCCGGCCTCGGTTTCGCCCTGTTCAACGGCGTTTTCTTCTATAACGAAGCCGGCTTCGCCACCCACGTGCGAACCATCTTCGGCGAGGAGAAGGTAGTGGACGATGTCGGCTACGCCACCAAGTGGTTCGGCCGCGCCACCCCTTGGAAGAAGGCCCTGAGCGTGCAGTCGGTGCTCACCGAAGCGCTCAACCAGATCGACG
The DNA here is from genome assembly GCF_000931385.1 of Pseudomonas sp. FeS53a. Lineage (NCBI taxonomy): Bacteria > Pseudomonadati > Pseudomonadota > Gammaproteobacteria > Pseudomonadales > Pseudomonadaceae > Pseudomonas > Pseudomonas sp. FeS53a. The sequence goes on along the minus strand of NZ_JYFT01000011.1, from coordinate 64,115 downwards.
AGAACAGCGACAACGACTCCCTCGGCGCCACCATCGAAGCCTTCCCCATCGTGTTCCTCGGCAACGTCGACGCCAAGGTGGAGTCCTCCGCGCGCTTCCGCCTGCCGGGCGGCGACCAGTTCCTGAAGATCGCCCAGGAATACCGCAACCCCGAGAACTTCATCCGCACCGCCCTGGTTCCGGCCATCAAGGAAACCCTGCAGGCCACTGCCTCCCTGATGACCGCCGACGACTTCTATGCCGGCGCCCGCAGCGAGTTCGCCGCCGAGTTCGAGAACCAGCTCAACGACGGCCTCTACCTGATCAAGCGCAAGGAAGTGCGCGGCCCGCGCGGCGCCATGCCCCACCAGACCGCCATCCTCCAGGCCGGCACCGAGCAGGGCACCTTCGGCGACAACAATGCCAGCCAGTTCGTCACCGAGAAGGTCATCGACTCCAAGGGCATCCCGGTGCGCAAGCAGCAGCAGTTCCGCAAGTACGGCGTGGAAGTGGTGGAGGCGCGCATCACCAACGTCGACCCCAACCCGCAGTACAAGCAGCGCATGGTCAAGGTCCAGCAGGCCCTGGCCGAACTGGCCGTGGCGCGGCAGAACCGCCTGAAGGAAGAGGAAGAGAAGCTGCTGGTCACCGCCCGCGGTGAAAAGGAAGTGGAGGCCCGCCGCCAGGAGACCCTGCGCGACCAGATCGAGCGCACCACCCAGGCCGAGACCGAGAAGCAGCTGGCGCGCATCAACGCCGAGCGCGAGAAAGGCCGCGCCGAGATCGAGAAGCAGACCGCCGAACTGCTGCGTGACAAGGCGAGCATCACCGCCCAGGCCACCAAGATCACCGCCGACGCCGAGGCCTATGCCCGCGAAGCGGTGATCAAGGCGGACGGCGCATTGCAGCCCAAGCTCGATGCACTGATCGCCATCAACAAGGTCTGGGCCGAAGCCGCGGCCCAGGCACCGGTGCCCAGCGTGATGATGGGCGCCGGCCAGAACGGCGCCACCAGCCGCCAGGACGAGATCGGCCAGTTGATGGGGGTGCTCGCCACCAAGGCCGCCCGCGACCTGGCCCTGGACCTGAAAGTGAAGGACTGACCAGGCACCGCCCACAGAAAAGCGCCCCTCGGGGCGCTTTTTTGTGGGCCGGATTCAGGCCGGCACACCGCTGTGGAAGCGGAACTCCTCGTCAGAGCTCTCGATCAGCTCCTGTTCCACGCCACGCACCCGTTCGATCGTCGCGTCCACGTCCGCCGCCTCACCGTACTGGTAGGCCAGCTTCAGGTAGCCCTGGTAATGCCGCGACTCGCTCTTCAGCAGGCCGAAATAGAACGCGCCCAGGTCCTCGTCCAGGTGAGGCACCAGTGACTCGAAGCGCTCGCACGAACGGGCCTCGATGAAGGCGCCCACCACCAGCGTGTCCACCAGCTTGGCCGGCTCGTGGTTGCGCACCGCCTTGCGCAGGCCCGAGGCGTAGCGCGCTGCCGATACCGGCCGCAGGGGAATGTGGCGTTTCTTCATGATCCGCAGCACCTGCTCGTGGTGGACCAGCTCCTCCCGGGCCAGGCGCGACATGAAATTGATCAGGTCGAGGTGCGTGTTGTACTTGGCGATCAGTGCCATGGCGGTGGACGCCGCCTTGAACTCGTTGTTCTTGTGGTCGATCAGCAGGGTTTCCTGATCGGCCAGCGCCGCCTCCACCCAGGCCTGCGGGGTGCGGCAGGGGAGGAAATCGTGGATCTCCGGCAGGTTCATCGGGCGGGCACTCCAGTTCGGGCAGCAGACAGCCAGGGCACTCACGGCGAGGCCTCGGCAAAAAGGTGCGCATTATACGAATGCACCGGTCGCCGGCCAGCCATCCGCGATTGATATGCATCAAGCACGTTCGTGCAATCGCCGCTAGAGTGACTCCCAGCCATCTGTCTCACAGGGAGAGCATGACCATGCAAGCCATTCGCAGCATTCTGGTGGTAGTCGATCCGAGCCACCCCGAGAGCCTGGCGCTCAAGCGCGCCACGCTGATCGCCGGCGTGACCCAATCCCACCTGCACCTGCTGGTCTGCGATCGCAAGCAGGACCACAGCGCCTGGCTCGCCGACCTGGCCGGCACCCTGACCGGCGACGGCTACAGCGTCAGCACCCAGCAGGCCTGGCACGAGAACCTGCACCAGACGGTGATCACCGTGCAACAGGCCGAAGGCTGTGGCCTGGTGATCAAGCAGCACGTGCCGGAGAACCCGCTCAAGCGCGCCCTGCTCACGCCGGACGACTGGAAACTCCTGCGCTACTGCCCAGGCCCGGTGCTGATGGTGAAGACCGATACGCCCTGGACCGGTGGCGTGATCCTCGCGGCCGTGGACGTGGGCAACAACGACGGCCCGCACCGTACCTTGCACGCCAGCATCATCAGCCACGGCTACGACATCGCCAGTCTGGCGCGGGGCAGCCTGCACGTGGTCAGCGCCCACCCCTCCCCCATGCTCTCGGCTGCGGACCCGACCTTCCAGCTCAAGGAGAGCATCGAGGCGCGCTACCGCAATGCCTGCAAGGAATTCCAGGAGGAGTTCGACGTCAGTGATGACAACCTGCACATCGCCGAAGGCCCGGCGGACGTGATCATCCCCTATGCGGCGAAGACCCTGAAGGCTGCCGTCACGGTGATCGGCACCGTCGCCCGTACCGGCCTCTCCGGCGCGCTGATCGGCAACACCGCCGAGGTGGTCCTGGATGCGCTGGAAAGCGACGTGCTGGTGCTGAAGCCGGACGAGATCATCGCCCACCTGGAGGAACTGGTAGCCCAGCACTGAATCGAGCGATGAACGGAAAGCCGCCCGACGGGCGGCTTTCTTATGGGCGGGTCAAACGCGGAGTTCCATGCCCTCGCGCAGGAAGCGCGGGGCGATGTAGCGCTCGTAGTGCGCCTCGGAGAGCAGGAAAAACTCGCGGTCGATGGCCTCGCGCAGGTCCGGCAGCGGCCAGTCGCGGAACTCCGGCATCAACACCAACCCATAGGCCTCCAGGCGGTTGATCACCCGCGAGCCCCGCGCGATCAGCTGGTACGCCCAGCAATACACCGACTGCTCCGGTACGAAGCGGATCTGCCGCTGCTCCAGCTGGCCCCGCAGCAGCGCCGGATCGAAGACCTCCAGCTTGGCCTCCACCACCTGCACCAGCAATTGCTCCAGGCGGCGCCAGACCGCGCGCTTCTCCTCGTCGCTGTAGAGATTCCAGTTGATGATCTCGTGGTGGAAACGCTTGCAACCCCGGCACACGGTATCGCCGTAGACGGTGGAGCAGAGGCCGACGCAAGGCGTCTTGATGCGCTGGTTGGGCATGGCGGGGACATTGGGTAACGCAGGTACGGACGCGGCATCTTAGCCCTTTGTCTAAGCAGGGTCACCCCAAGATAGGCGGGGCTTTTGTCTTAACTTCGGTTCCGCTTTCCTTTAGAATCGTTCCGCCGTTTTAGGCGCCAAATCCGTTGGAAGCTGTTTTCAAAGCGTCACGAGCACAGTCGATCCGGCAGGAAATCTTGGCGCTGGGTTCTCCTCTCCCGATGAGACCCAACGCCAGCCCTCATCAGGCTCTTCCTTCCGGCGTAAAACTTTGAAAGCAGCTTCTGGATGGAACCATCGAAACACTGGCCAGGCGGCCCAAAAAGCCGCGCGGCGCATGTGTTCGGTGGAATCCTGGATGAGCGTCCCGAACCAAGACTAGGGACCACTGATGAGGGTAAAACTGTGCTTGAAGCCTATCGCAAACACGTAGAAGAGCGTGCCGCCCAGGGGGTCGTACCCCAGCCGCTGAACGCCGAACAGACCGCAGGCCTGGTCGAGCTGCTGAAGAACCCGCCCGCTGGCGAAGAAGAATTCCTCGTCGACCTGATCACCAATCGCGTTCCCCCGGGCGTTGACGAAGCCGCCTACGTCAAGGCCGGCTTCCTGTCCGCCGTCGCCAAGGGCGAAGCCACCTCCCCGCTGATCTCCAAGGCTCGCGCCGTCGAGCTGCTGGGCACCATGCAGGGCGGCTACAACATCGCCACCCTGGTGGAGCTGCTGGACAGCGCCGAGCTGGCCGAAGTCGCCGCCGCGCAGCTGAAGCACACCCTGCTGATGTTCGACGCCTTCCACGACGTCGCCGAACGCGCCAAAAAAGGTAACGCCGCCGCCAAGGCCGTGCTGCAGTCCTGGGCCGATGGCGAGTGGTTCAAGGCCCGCCCGGCCGTTGCCGAGAAGCTGACCCTGACCGTGTTCAAGGTCCCCGGCGAAACCAACACCGACGACCTGTCCCCCGCTCCGGACGCCTGGTCGCGCCCCGACATCCCGCTGCACGCCCTGGCCATGCTGAAAATGGCCCGCGACGGCATCGAGCCGGTACAACCCGGCTCCGTCGGCCCGCTGAAGCAGATCGAAGCCGTCAAGGCCAAGGGCTTCCCGGTTGCCTACGTCGGTGACGTGGTCGGTACCGGTTCCTCCCGCAAGTCCGCCACCAACTCGGTGCTGTGGTTCTTCGGCGACGACATCCCCTACGTACCGAACAAGCGCGCAGGCGGCTTCTGCTTCGGCACCAAGATCGCCCCGATCTTCTACAACACCATGGAAGACGCCGGCGCCCTGCCGATCGAATTCGACTGCACCAACCTGGCCATGGGCGACGTCATCGACGTGTACCCGTACGAAGGCAAGGTCGTGCGTCATGACAGCGGCGAAGTGGTCACCACCTTCGAACTGAAGACCCCGGTCCTGCTGGACGAAGTCCGCGCCGGCGGCCGTATCCCGCTGATCGTGGGCCGTGGCCTGACCGAGAAGGCACGCGCCGAACTGGGCCTGCCCGCATCCGACCTGTTCAAGAAGCCGGAAGCCCCCGCCGACAGCGGCAAGGGCTTCACCCTGGCGCAGAAGATGGTCGGTCGCGCCTGTGGCCTGCCGGAAGGCAAGGGCGTCCGTCCGGGCACCTACTGCGAACCGAAGATGACCACCGTCGGCTCCCAGGACACCACTGGCCCGATGACCCGTGACGAGCTGAAGGACCTGGCCTGCCTGGGCTTCTCCGCCGACCTGGTGATGCAGTCCTTCTGCCACACCGCGGCCTATCCGAAGCCCATCGACGTCAAGACCCACCACACCCTGCCGGACTTCATCATGACCCGCGGCGGTGTTTCCCTGCGTCCGGGCGACGGCATCATCCACAGCTGGCTGAACCGCATGCTGCTGCCTGACACCGTCGGCACCGGTGGCGACTCCCACACCCGCTTCCCGATCGGCATCTCCTTCCCGGCCGGTTCCGGCCTGGTGGCCTTCGCCGCCGCCACCGGCGTCATGCCGCTGGACATGCCCGAATCCGTGCTGGTGCGCTTCAAGGGCAAGATGCAGCCCGGTATCACCCTGCGTGACCTGGTGCATGCCATCCCCTACTACGCCATCCAGGCTGGTCTGCTGACCGTCGAGAAGAAAGGCAAGAAGAACATCTTCTCCGGCCGCATCCTCGAGATCGAAGGCCTGAACGACCTGACCGTCGAGCAAGCCTTCGAGCTGTCCGACGCCTCTGCCGAGCGTTCCGCTGCGGGCTGCACCATCAAGCTGCCGGAGAAAGCCATCGCCGAATACCTGCAGTCCAACATCACCCTGCTGCGCTGGATGATCGGCGAAGGCTACGGCGATGCCCGCACCCTGGAGCGTCGCGCCCAGGCGATGGAAGCCTGGCTGGCCAAGCCGGAGCTGCTGGAAGCCGACAAGGACGCCGAGTACGCCGCCGTCATCGAGATCGACCTGGCCGACGTCAAGGAGCCCGTGCTCTGCGCCCCGAACGACCCGGACGACGCTCGCCTGCTGTCCAGCGTCCAGGGCCGCAAGATCGATGAAGTGTTCATCGGTTCCTGCATGACCAACATCGGTCACTTCCGCGCCGCCGGCAAACTGCTGGACAAGGTCAAGGGTGGCATTCCGACCCGTCTGTGGCTGGCCCCGCCGACCAAGATGGACGCCCACCAGCTGACCGAAGAAGGCTACTACGGCATCTACGGCAAGGCTGGCGCGCGCATGGAAATGCCGGGCTGCTCGCTGTGCATGGGTAACCAGGCTCGCGTCCAGACCGGTTCGACCGTGGTCTCCACCTCGACCCGTAACTTCCCGAACCGTCTGGGCGATGCCACCGACGTGTTCCTGGCATCTGCCGAGCTGGCCGCTGTCGCTTCGATCATCGGCAAGCTGCCGACCGTCGAGGAGTACATGGCCTATGCGAAGGACATCGACAGCATGTCTGCCGATATCTACCGCTACCTGAGCTTCGACCAGATCGCCGAGTTCCGCGAAGCTGCAGCCAACGCCAAGATCCCGGTCATCCAGGCCTGATCCACGCGTTGTTGAAAGAGCCCCGCCCCGTGCGGGGCTTTTTCTTGGGCGCAGATTTTTCCTGAACTCCCCGGCGCAGGCGACGGCCCAAATGCCTGAACGCCCGCACTGGCCATCAGCCATGGCGAAGCGACAACCACCGGAACAGGAGAATCCCCATGAAACGCTGGCCCCTCATCCTCGTCTGCCTGCTGGGCCTGGCAGGCTGCTCCAGCGAGTACCTCGTCCAGACCACCGACGGGCAGATGCTCACCAGTGACGGCAAACCGGAGCTGGACGCCGACACCGGCATGCTCGAATTCGAAGACAGCGAAGGCCGTGAGCAGCGCATTCCCGAAAGCCAGGTGAAGCAGGTAATGCCCCGCTGATCAGGACGGCGAGGCAACTGTACGGGTCAGAACCCTCGCTGTTGCAGCGGCCTCGCCCTCCCCGCCCCCAGCTGTACAGCCATCTCGGGCTCGAGCTGTACCTGCTGCGAACCCGCACCTCGCGCTAAGGTGGCCCTCTTCCCACGCCGAGGCCGCCATGGACACCGAACGCCAACTCCTCGAAGACGCCGACCGCCGCGCCCTCGCCTACCTCGACGGCATCCCCGGGCGGCGCGTCTTCCCCACGCCCGACGCCATCGCCGCACTGGCCGGCTTCGAAGGCCCACTGCCGCAGCAGGGGCGTTCACCCGAAGGGGTGCTACGGCAGCTGGACGAGCTGGGCTCCCCCGCTACCACGGCCTCCAATGGTGGCCGCTACTTCGGCTTCGTCATCGGCGCCACCCTGCCGGCCGCCGCCGCTGCCGAGCGCCTGGTGCTGGCCTGGGACCAATGCGCGTCCTCCTTCGACAACTCCCCCGCCGCCGACCGCATCGAGAAGGCCGCCGCACGCTGGGTGCTGGAGAGCCTCGGCCTGCCGGCCGAGAGCGCCGTGGGCTTCGGTACTAGTGCCACCGCCTGCACCCTCGCCTGCCTCAGTGCCGCCCGCCGCACCCTGCTCGCACGCAAGGGCTGGGACTTCGACGGCGACGGCCTGATGGGCGCGCCCGAGGTGCGCGTGGTGGTCTCCGCCAGCGTGCACATCACCGTTAAGAAAGCCCTGCGCATCCTCGGCTTCGGCATCAACCGTCTGCTAGTGGCGCCCGTCGACGAGCTGGGCCGGATCGACCCGGCGCAACTGCCGCCGCTGGACGACATGACCGTCCTCTGCCTGCAGGCCGGCGAGGTCAACACCGGCGAATTCGACCCCTTCGCCGCGCTCATCCCCCGCGCCCGCGCCGCTGGCGCCTGGGTGCACGTCGACGGTGCCTTCGGCCTCTGGGCGCGGGCCAGCTCCGCCGCCGCGCTGGCCGAAGGCGTCGAGCAGGCCGACAGCTGGACCACCGACGGCCACAAGTGGCTGAACACCCCCTACGACGGCGCCATGGCCATCTGCCGGGATGCCGAGGCCCTGGCCACGGCGATGAACAGCGACGCCGCCTACGCCAGCGCCTCCCGCGATGCGCAGAAGAACCTCAACCTGGAATTCTCCCGCCGCGCCCGTGGCGTGCCCATCTGGGCAGCCCTGGCCAGCCTCGGCTGCGACGGCCTGCGCGCATTGATCGACCGCCACCTGCGCCAGGCCACATACCTCGCCGAACGCCTGCGCGACGCCGGCTACCAGGTACTCAACCGCGTGGTGCTGAACCAGGTGTTGGTGCGCGCCGACAGCGACGAGCAGACCCTGGCCATCCGCCTCGCCGCCCAGGCTACGGGCGAGGTGTGGTTCGGCCCCACGCTGTGGCAGGGGCGCCCGGCGTTCCGCCTCAGCGTCTCGTCCTGGCGCACCACAGACGCCGACATCGAACGGCTCGCCGACCTGCTGATCACTCTCAAGGCCCAGCACCCGGGTTGAGCGCGGCGTCACAGCCTGGGGCAGCGGCATCGCGCTGCAAACGAACCTTCTCCGCCCTCGCCGGGTCTGTGAAAGGCCTGCCCATCGGCAGGCCCACGAAGCCCAGGGAAGGCACGCGCGTCGAAGCAGGCGGTCTCGAGCGGGGTGCAGCCCAACGACGAGGATGCAAGGCATGCCCAGGTTCCAACCGCCCCACACCCATCTCCTGCACAACCGCCCTGCCCGCTGGCTCGGCCTGCTCGGCTGCCTGCTGCTCGGCGAAGCCCAGGCCGAGCTCTACAAGGGCGTCGCCCCGGGCGGCAACTTCGCCCTGGAGAACTGGAACATCACCGTGCCTCAGGACGCCGACGGCAACACCACCGGCAAAGCGATCACCATACGCCCGGACCAGTTGTCCGGCCCCTATGGCTACCAGTCCCGCTGGTTCCGCACCGACCCGCAGGACGGCTCGATGACCTTCTGGACACCCATCAACGGTGCTACGGCCGGCGGCTCAAGCAGCCCACGCGCCGAACTGCGCGAAATGCTCGACCCGACCAACCTGGGCGTGACCTGGAGCGGGGCTGGCGAATCGGTGCAGGACGCCCTGCTCAAGGTCATGCAAGTGCCCCGCGATGGCATCGTCATCGTCGGCCAGGTGCACGGCTACGGCAGCGCACCGCTGATCCTCCTCTACTACCGCTATGACTTCTCCAAGCAGACCGGCCGCGTCATCGCCAAGCTGCAGGGTCTGCCGGAACAGGGCCCGCCCTATACCAACCATGTGCTCGCCACGAACATCGCCCTGGGCGAGACCTTCAGCTACCAGATGAAGGTCAGCCACAACGTCGCCATGGCCTCGGCCAACGGCGGGCCGGTGGCGACCATGGCGATGGACCCGGCCTGGAACAGCGAGACCTTCTACTTCAAGGCCGGCGCCTACCTGCACATGCACGGCGACAGCGCCACCGAAGGCGCGCGGGTGAAGTTCTACCGCCTGGCCGCCAGCCACCCCAACGACGGTCTCCTGATCAACAGCCCCGCCGCCCTGCCCGAGGCCCGCGTCGGCCAGCCCTACCAGGCCCAGCTGTCCGCCACCGGCGGTCTCGGTGGCGCCACCTGGAAGCTGGTCAGCGGCCATCCACCGGCCGGCCTGACGCTGGCCGCCGACGGCCTGGTCAGCGGCACCCCGGAAGCCGGGACCGCTTCTGCTACCGCACACTGGTTCGTGGCCCAGGCGCGTGACGCCAATGGCAACACCCACCACAAAAAGTTCTCCATCCTCATCCCGCAGTAACCCTGCACGCCTAGCTCTAGCGGGGTGGACCGCGCTTCACCAGTCCACCCCACCGGCGCCCAGGTCAGCACCGCGGGTGGATACAAAGAGCGGCATCCGCCCTGCGGGAGCGGATTCATCCGCGATGCGCAACACCCTGTGGCACATACATTCGCCCCGAAGGGAAGCACCCCGCAGCGCCTCGGTTTTTTCTCGACAACGCCCCTCCGCTGCGCTTATCTTCGCCGCCAGGCCACCCATGTGGCCGACGTCGCTCGGACGGTTCCGGGCGCTTACGTATCCGAGGAAAGCATGGCTGACTCCCGTTCTCCGCGCCGTTTCGCGCGTATCGATCGTCTCCCCCCCTACGTCTTCAACATCACCGCCGAACTCAAGATGGCCGCGCGCCGTCGTGGCGAGGACATCATCGACCTGTCCATGGGCAACCCCGATGGGGCCACCCCGCCGCACATCGTCGAGAAGCTGGTGCAGGTCGCCCAGCGCGAAGACACCCACGGATACTCCACCTCCCGCGGTATTCCCCGCCTGCGCCGCGCCATCTCGCGCTGGTACAAGGACCGCTATGACGTGGAGATCGACCCCGAAAACGAAGCCATCGTCACCATCGGCTCCAAGGAAGGCCTCGCGCACCTGATGCTGGCCACCCTGGACCACGGCGACACGGTGCTGGTGCCCAACCCCAGCTACCCGATCCACATCTACGGCGCGGTGATCGCCGGCGCCCAGGTGCGCTCGGTGCCGCTGGTGCCCGGCGTGGACTTCTTCGCCGAGATGGAGCGCGCCATCCGCGAATCCATCCCCAAGCCGAAGATGATGATCATCGGCTTCCCCTCCAACCCCACTGCGCAGTGCGTGGAGCTGGACTTCTTCGAACGCGTGGTGGCCCTGGCCAAGCAGTACGACGTGCTGGTGATCCACGACCTGGCCTACGCCGACATCGTCTACGACGGCTGGAAGGCCCCGTCGATCATGCAGGTGCCCGGCGCCAAGGACATCGCGGTGGAGTTCTTCACCCTGTCCAAGAGCTACAACATGGCCGGCTGGCGCATCGGCTTCATGGTCGGCAACCCGGAGCTGGTCAGCGCCCTGGCACGGATCAAGAGCTACCACGACTACGGCACCTTCACCCCGCTGCAGGTGGCTGCCATCGCCGCGCTGGAAGGCGACCAGCAGTGCGTGCGCGACATCGCCGAGCAGTACCGCCAGCGCCGCAACATGCTGGTCAAGGGCCTGCACGAGGCCGGCTGGATGGTCGAGAACCCCAAGGCCTCGATGTACATCTGGGCGAAGATCCCCGAGCCCTACGCCCACCTCGGTTCCCTGGAATTCGCCAAGAAGCTGCTGGCCGAGGCCAAGGTGTGCGTCTCCCCCGGCATCGGCTTCGGCGAATACGGTGACGACCACGTACGCTTCGCCCTGATCGAGAACCAGGACCGCATCCGCCAGGCCATCCGTGGCATCAAGGCGATGTTCAGGGCCGATGGGTTGATCGAGGCGAAGCCTCGCAAAGCCTCCTCCTGATCGCCACACAGCGCCCCTTCGGGGCGCTGTTTCGTTGGGGCGCGGAAAAACGCAGGGATGTTCGGCGAACGGCGTATCAGGTGCACGACACTCCACTTCGGAAGCCAACCATGTCCATGACCCGCCTGCTTTGCTGCCTTGCCCTGCTGCTCGCCCTCCCCCTGCAACCCGCCTGTGCCGGCCTGCTGCAGGACCGCCGGGAAGCCCGCCAGCTGGAGCAGGCGGGAATCCGCGTCCTGCGGGATATCGCCTACGGCAACGATGAGCGGCAGCGCCTCGATGTCTACCTGCCCGCCAATCCGGGACGCGGGCCGGCGCCGGTGATCTTCATGGTCCACGGCGGAGCATGGGTCACCGGCGACAAGGACAACGGCAGCGTCGCCCTGAACAAGGCACTGCGCTGGGTGCCCCAGGGTGTGGTGCTGGTCTCGGCCAACTACCGCATGCTGCCCGACACCCCGCCCCTGGCCCAGGCCGACGACGTGGCTCGCGCCCTGGCGCATGCCCAGCAACTGGCGAGCGGATGGCAGGCGGACCCGTCGCGCTTCGTCCTGATGGGGCATTCGGCAGGGGCGCATCTGGTCGCCCTGCTGGATGCCGCGCCGGAAATCGCCACCCAGCAAGGCGCGCGTCCCTGGATCGGGACCGTTGCCCTGGACAGCGCGGCCTTCGATGTCGAAAGCATCATGCAGGCGCCCCACATGAAGCTGTACGACAAGGCGTTCGGGACCGATCCCGCCACCTGGCAGGCGGCCTCCCCGACCTTGCGACTGGAGCAACCAGGCACGCCGCTGCTGGCGGTCTGCTCCACCCGGCGCGACGACGCCTGCCCGCAAGCGCGCGGTTTCGCCACCAAGGGCCGCAGCCTGGGCAAGCGCGTCGAGGTGATGGGGGTGGACATGTCGCACCGGCAGATCAACCACGAGCTCGGCCAGGACAACGGCTACACCCGGGATGTCGAGCGCTTCCTGCGCAGTCTCGGCGTGCTGCGCCTCTGAGCAGCCGCAGTTCGTCGCAAAACCTGAACCTTGCTGAACTTCAGGCGTCACGCCGGTCCGATCTGGGGTTCCCATCCCGCATTAAGGACCGCGTGTGATCGATCTCAGCACCTGGCAACTGGACATTCCCACCCACACCTCCGCCACCGAAATCAGCACCCAGCGCCTGAACAATGGCTATGAGAGCCAGTACTTCCGACGCAACAGGGACGGCAGCGTCACCTTCTGGGTGCCCGTGACCGGGAGCCGTAGCGAAGACGCCCGGTATCCGCGCAGCGAACTGAGGGAAACCCAGGCAGATGGCACGCTGAGCTACTGGTATTACGCAAGCGCAGACAACTACCTCAGCGCCGTCCTGACCGTGCAACAGGTCCCCAGCCGCAACAAGGTGGTCATCGGGCAGATCCACAGCAAGGACGAAGCCGGCAGCGAGAACGATCCACTGCTGAAGCTGCAGTACCACTTCAAGGACGGGAATGGCCGGATCGAGGCCCTGCTGCGCAAGCGACCCGGTGATGCGGAGGTGGAGAACATCGTCCTGGCCGAACATGTCGATCTCGGCGAACGCTTCGGCTACGACCTGCGGCTTACACCGACGGGGCGCCTGGGCATCACGGTCAGCAGCAAAGGCGATGACGGCGGACTGTACCGACAACTGAGCGGCTACTGGAGCAAGCAGCAGCTGTACTTCAAGGCCGGTGCCTACATCCAGGACAACTACGGCCCGAGCAACGAAGGCGGCCGGGTCACGTTCCACTGGCTGAACAGCCTGCATCGCTGAGTCATTCACCTGGCGAATGACCAGGCGGGCCCAAGCCAGGGGCAGGTAGAATCCGCGCCTGCCCTATCCCTGAGATTTCAACGATGGCCCGCCTGACGCTGAGCTTTCCAGACGACCAGTTCTGCTACTCCACCCACCTCACCGTACGCGTCACCGACATCAACGGCGCGAACCACCTGGGCAACGACTCGATGATCTCGATGATTTCCGAGGCCCGCGCCCGCTTCCTGTACGACTACGGGATCACCGAGACGGGCGCCGACCGCGTCGGCATCATCGTCACCGACCTCGCCACCACCTACCGAGCCGAAGCCCACGCGCGGGACCAGCTGTGCTTCGAGGTGGGGGTGATGGACTTCAACCGCTACGGCGGCGACATCATCTTCCGCATCACCCGCCCCGCCGATGGAAAACTGGTGGCTATGGCCAAGTCCGGCTTCGTCTTCTTCGACTACGCGCACTCACGGGTGGTGGAAATGCCGGAGTCCTTCCGCGCAACCTTTCCGCAGGCCAACTGGCTGGACTGACGACGCACCCTTTCAGATCACTGCGCACCTTTCAAGTGCAACAACATGCCCACCTGGGAAGCACTGGCCTCTCAAAAGCCCGCAGGGCGTGCTGATACGCGAGCTGGCACGGAGCGTGCTTAAAGCTCCATACAATCTACAAGAAGCGCCCATCCTCCGAGGTGGCACTTGCCTCAAGAGGGGCAGCTTGCGTGAAGGCGTTCTGCCCAGGCGGAACGCCTTTTTTATTTGGCGCAGTTTTCCCCAGGCAAAGAAAAACCCGGCCTAGGCCGGGTTTTCCTGAAGCTCAGACCAATTACTTGGCTTGGGCTTCTACTTCAGCTTCTACGCGACGGTTAACAGCGCGGCCAGCTTCGGTGGCGTTGTCGGCAACCGGGCGGGACTCACCATAACCAACGGCGTTGACGCGGTCAGCACCTACACCGTACTGGTTGACCAGCACTTCACGAACGGCGTTGGCACGGCGCTCGGACAGCTTCTGGTTGTAGGCGTCGGTACCAACGGAGTCGGTGTGGCCTTCAACGGTGGTGGTGGTGGCCGGGTACTGCTTCATGAAGTCAGCCAGGTTCTTGATGTCGCCGTAGCTTTCTTCCTTGACCTTGGACTTGTCGAAGTCGAACTTCACGTCCAGCTCAACACGGACCACTTCGGCAACGGCCGGGCAGCCATCGGCGTCAACGGTGACGTTGGCCGGGGTGTTCGGGCACTTGTCGACGTTGTCGCAGACGCCATCGTTGTCGCTGTCGGAGCAGACTTCGGCAACCGGAGCCGGAGCCGGCTGTGCAGCAGGCTTGGAGCCACCACCGAAGTTCACGCCAACACCTACGCCGGCAGCCCATTCGGCTTCGTTGGCGTCGATGTTGTACATGCCGTCCAGACCAGCCTTGGCGTAGAAGTTCTCGGTGAAGTAGTACTTCACGCCGGTGCCGATGTTGGCGAAGGTGCTGTGGTCACGACCGGTACGAGCCGGAACGTTGCTGATGTTCTGGTGGGCGAGACCAGCGGACACGTACGGGCGCAGACCTACACCGGGAGTGCCGAAGTGGTAGATCGCATCCAGACCAGCCTGGTTGCCTTTGATGTTCTTGTTACCAGTGTCGTTTTCCGAACGAATGTCGTGAAACTCGCCGTAGGACAGAGCCAGTTCGACGTCGTCGGTCAGGTAGTAACCAACCGAGCCGCCCAGCAGGTTGCCGTTGGACAGATCACGCGAGCTATCGGTGAAGTAGCGCTTGCCGAAAGCCTCCACCTCGACAGCGCCTTGGCCTTGCGCCAGCGCGTTCAGAGAAAATGCGGCAACGAGAGAGCCAACGGCTACGCCTAAGGTGTTTTTCAGTTTCATCCGTAAATCCCCATCTTGGTTGTCAGTAAGTTGTCGAACAATCTCAATGGACAACTTGGTCCGCAAGTTTACCAGAACTCGCTGCTCTTAGAGATTGATTTTGCCCAACTAAGTTTCGGCCGATCCTGAAAATTTTTCGCGCAAGCGATCCAGAGCGCGCTTGTACCTCATCTTGGTCGCGCTCAGGCCCATATGCATGATGTCGGCGATTTCCTGGAACTCCAGTTCCGCAACAAAACGCAATACGAGGATTTCACGATCGATCGGGTTCACATGCACCAGCCAGCGCTCGAGCCCGCCACGCTCCTCGATCTTCGGGGCCTTCTCATCGGAGGCCTCCTCGAGCGGATCGAGACTCAGGGCATCGAGCAAGCGACGCTTGCGTCGCTCTTTGCGGTACTGGGTAATGCATTCGTTGTACGTGATGCTGTAGAGCCAGGTCTTGAACTTGGATTTACCCTCGAAGTTCTTGAGGCCATATAGCACTTTGAGCATCACCTCCTGACAGACATCGTCAGCGTCTCGTTCGTTCCCCAAATATCTCGCGCACACATTGAAGAGGGTCCGCTGGTAGCGGCGCATCAGCTCCTCGTAGGCGCGAGTGACATGGAACAGCTCGACATGCGCACGCTCCACCAGCTCTTCGTCGGAGAGTTCGTGAGGGTCATAGCGCAGGGACAGCGATTGGGGTTTGTTCAAAACAGGTCGGGCCGGCAATGATCGGGAGCCGCCGGAGTGCGTGGGCGCTGATCCGGCGGCCAATATTAGCAGGGATGGCGCTTCGTGTTAGCGGCTCGTTACCCGCTGGTCGAGAAGCGTCCGGTTGGCCACCGATACCAGATCCCCCTCATCGGTGAGCAGGATGGTCTTCACGGTGCCGATCTCCTCGATCTGCCCTTCGATGTCCCCGACCTTGACCTCCTGGCCGACCTGGTAGAGCTCGCGCACATAAATCCCGGCGATGATCTGCGCGGCGATGTCACGGCTGCCGAGACCCAGGGCCAGAGCGGCCGCCAGGCCAATGGAGATCAACGCGATGGCGATGACGTTGTTCAGCAGGTCGGTCTTGACCTCCAGCTGGCCGATGGCCACGGAGATGCTGATGAGGATGACCAGGCCTTGGGCGATGCGCCCCAGGCCATGGGCGTAGTCCAGGCCCACGCCTTCCGCCGCGCCACGGACGATCCCGCTGAGCAGTTGCGCCAGCAGCACGCCGGCCAGCAGCACCAGGGCAGCGCCCAGCACCTTGGGCAGGTAGAGCGCGAGCATGTCCAGGGTCGCCGAGACGCGATCAAGGCCCAGGGACTCGGCAGCGGACACCAGGAAGATGAGCAGGACGAACCAGTAGACGATCTTGCCGATCAGCGACGAAACCGGCACCTGGATGCCGACGCGGCCGAGCATCTTGGTCAGGCCGGTCCCGGCCATCAGGCGATCCAATCCCAGCTTGGCCAGTAGCTTGGAGAGCAGGGTATCCAGCAGCTTGGCGACGACGAAGCCAACCAGAACCACCACCAGCGCGCCGAAGAAGCGCGGAATGAAGCCGGCGACCGGTGTCCACACCGTGGTCATGGCGTTAACGATACCTTGGGTCCAGGGGTCGAATTCCATCTTCATTCAGCCTTGTCAGCAGAGCGTTTCGAGGAGGGGCGGCGAGATACGGGCGCCACATGCGCCGAGCCGTTGTTCAGGGCGATCATCAGGGCTTCGGCCCAGTGGCCGAGCAGGCAGAAGAGGTCGCCCACGCCAACTTGCCGGTTCGCGGTCTTGAGGACGCGACCGAGCGCCGCGCTGTCGTCATGGTCGGACGGCGCGTTGCGGAGCATGTCCCGCAGGGATTCTTCGAAGGGATCGTGCATTCGCACCTCTCGTGGGTATGTCGGCTAGACGCGGCAGGCTGGGGATGGGTCACATTCAAAGCCAGCGCAGCCGACGGAAGAGCCACCACTGGAAGGCGGCCACCCCGAGGAGGAGCAGGCACACGATGGGGAAGCCGTAGGACGCGTCGGCGCCCGGCAGCCCACCCACGTTGATGCCCAGGAGCCCGGTGATGAAGCTCATGGGCAGGAAGAAGCCGGTGATGATGCCCAGCAGGTACATGGTGCGCGTCATCCGCTCGCTCATCCGGCGGTTCTCGGACTCCAGCACCAGGGCGACCCGTTCGCGGATCATCTCCAGCTCTTCGAGGTAGCGGGTCAGGCGGTTGTTCAGCTCGTTCCAGTAGTCCGCATCGTCGGACGCGAACCAGCCGAGGCGATTGCGCACCAGCTGGCCATAGATGTCCCGCTGCGGGGAGAGGAAGCGGCGCAAGGCCGCCGCCCGCCGGCGGATCTGCAGCATCAGGTCATGATCGGGGTTGTAGCGCTCGTTGGCGTCGAGCTGCTCCTCCTGCTCATCGACCGCATCCCCCAGGTGGGCGATCAGCGCATCCACCTTGCTGGTCAGGTGCTCGGCAAGGTAGAGCAACACCTCGGATGCACTGCGCGGCCCGGTACCGGCGCGCCACTGCTGGATCAGCTCATCGGTGGCGTGGAGGGGACGCAAGCGCAGGGAAATCACGCGACGCGCATCGGCAAAGATGCGCACCGCCACCATGTCTTCCGGCTGGGCTCCAGGATTGAGGTTGACTCCGCGAAGGAACAGCAGCAATTGCTCATCCGGCAGGGTTACCAGGCGCGGACGGGTGCTCTCTTCCAGCAACAGGTCACAGGCGAACTCCCCCAGCCCACTGCGCTCGCGCAGCCACAGGCGGGCCAGGGGATGCCCCCGGTCCCAGTGCAGCCAGAGGCTTTCATGCGCGCCGAGCTGGAGCCCATCCAGCTCGGCGCGACTGATGGCGCGTGCGCCACCCTGCCCGTCGAGCACGAATGCATGGACCAGGCCCGCGCCGGGGTTCTGCTCACCTGTCATCCTCGCGCCACCTGCCCGGTTACTCGGGCATCTTCAGCGGTTCGGGGGACACGATGATGCCGTTGTTGTCGGCATACAGGTACTGCCCCGGGCGGAAGGTCACGCCACCAAAGGTGACCGCCACATTCAGGTCGCCGACGCCGCGCTTGTCGGTCTTCATCGGGTGGCTGGCCAGCGCCTGGACACCCAGGTCGGTCTGGGCGATCACGTCTACATCACGGATGCAGCCGTACACCACGATGCCTTCCCAGCCATTCTTCGCGGCCTTCTCGGCGAGCATGTCGCCCAGCAGCGCGCGGCGCAGGGAGCCACCACCGTCCACTACCAGGACCTTGCCCTGGCCGGGCTGGTCGACCTGCTCCTTGACCACCGAGTTGTCCTCGAAGCACTTGATGGTGACGATTTCGCCGCCGAAGGAATCGCGACCGCCGAAGTTGCTGAACATCGGCTCGACGACCTGTACCAGGTCAGGGTAGGCATCGCACAGATCAGGGGTGACGTATTGCATGGCGTGGCTCCTTGCGGGTCTAGAGATCGGGGCCGTCACGTTCACCGTCCTGGCAGCGGAAAGCGGTGCGCAGCGCATGCACCAGCGCATTCCAGGTCGAAGGCGATCCCGTGGCGGGAACAGCGCAGCACCCTACCGACGAGGCGAGCGCCGCGCAAGGGCGCAGCACCGCCGTTACGGCGTCTTTCCGGGGCGTTGGCCAGCGGTTCAGCGACAATCAATTGCAATCGGTTTCATATAGCCGAAGAAATTCCACGCTCAGGCGGGCACAGCCTGACCTGGCAGCGCTGGCAGGCTGCGATGCAAGAGCCAGTGCTCGACGAGCGGCCAGACCTCCTGCTGCGCCGACTTGCTCACCAGCATCTCCACATGGCCGTAGTCCTCGGCGAAGCCGGCCTCGCGGGACAGGCAAAGGAACTCACGGACCTCGCTGCCAAACTGGTCGAGCAGCTTCCGGCAGGCCCACGCCGGGTCCTGGTGGTCCCCGGCCGAGCCCACGGCCAGCACCGGGATGCGGACATCCGCCAGCCCCTTCCACCAATCCCGCTCGGCATCACCGAAGCGGCCGAACAGGCCGTGCCAGCGGAGATTCTCCAGCCCGACGCCGATGGGCTCATCCTCGGGCCCGCGCTTGAGACCGGAACCGGAGAGCACCTCGAAGCGCTTGAGCAGGAAACGCCCCAGCCACTCCACCGGCGGAACCTTGAGGGGCCAGTAGACCCGGCTGATCTGGCTGCCGAACAGGGCAGCGGACGCCGCAGTCTCCTCGTCGAGGTAGCCACCTCCCAGCGCAGCAGCCAGGGTCACTCCGCCCAGGGAATGGCCCACCCAATGGGCGGGCGATCCGGACTGCTCGCGCACGAAGGCGCCAATGGCCGGCAAGTCGTAGCGAGCGTAGTCGGCCACCCGGTTGTGTCGGTAGGCCTGGTTGCGAGGGGAAAGACCGTGGCCGCGCATCTCGACGATCCACACATCGAAACCCGCCCTGGCCAGGAAAGGCCCAAGACCCAGGCCACGCGGTGAATACCAGAAGCGACGATTGGAGAAGCTGCCGTGCACCAGCACCACGGGGGCTCCGCGCTGCCCTTCACGCCCGTACAGGCCCAGGCGCGTGACCACCAGCTCGACGCTGGGATCAGGGCTGTTGCCGGGCTTGAGGCGATAGAGATCTTCCGTGAGGTCCCCACGGAGTTCGGCGCCTACCAGGGCCACCGGAAAAAGAAGACTGCTGCTTTGCATGAAAACTACTTGCACGAAAAAGGGCGGGTGATGACCCGCCCTCTTTCCGGTTGCCGTTCGGGATCAGGCTTGGCCTTCGGCCAGGAAGAACCAGGTGTCGAGCACGGAGTCGGGGTTGAGGGAGACGCTCTCGATGCCCTGCTCCATCAGCCACTTGGCCAGGTCCGGGTGGTCCGACGGGCCCTGACCACAGATGCCGATGTACTTGCCCGCCTTGTTGCACGCGGCGATGGCGTTGGACAGGAGCTTCTTCACCGCCGGGTTACGTTCGTCGAACAGGTGGGCAATGATGCCGGAATCGCGGTCCAGGCCCAGGGTCAGCTGGGTCATGTCGTTGGAGCCGATGGAGAAGCCATCGAAGAACTCCAGGAACTCCTCGGCCAGCAGGGCATTGGACGGCAGTTCGCACATCATGATGATGCGCAGGCCGTTCTCACCGCGCTTGAGGCCGTAGTGGGCCAGCAGGTCGATCACCTGGCTCGCCTCGCCCAGGGTACGGACGAAGGGCACCATGATCTCGACGTTGGTCAGGCCCATCTCGTTGCGCACCTTCTTCAGCGCGCGGCATTCCAGCTCGAAGCAATCACGGAACGACTCGCTGATGTAGCGGGAGGCGCCACGGAAGCCCAGCATGGGGTTCTCTTCCTCGGGCTCGTACAGCTTGCCGCCGATCAGGTTGGCGTATTCGTTGGACTTGAAGTCCGACAGGCGGACGATGACCTTCTTCGGCCAGAAGGCCGCAGCCAGGGTGCTGATGCCTTCGACCAGTTTCTCGACGTAGAAGCCGACCGGATCGTCGTAGCCGGCGATGCGCTTCTCGACGCTTTCCTTGATCTCCGGCGGCAGGCCGGCGAAGTTCAGCAGCGCCTTGGGGTGCACGCCGATCATGCGGTTGATGATGAACTCCAGGCGGGCCAGGCCCACGCCCTCGTTCGGCAACTGCGCGAAGTCGAAGGCGCGGTCGGGGTTGCCGACGTTCATCATGATCTTGAACGGCAGCTCCGGCATGGCATCGACGGAGTTCTTGCGCACGTCGAAGCCCAGCTGGCCTTCGAAGATGAAGCCAGTGTCGCCCTCGGCGCAGGAAACGGTCACGCCCTGGCCATCCTTGAGCACCTGGGTGGCGTTGCCGCAGCCCACGACAGCCGGGATGCCCAGCTCACGGGCGATGATCGCGGCGTGGCAGGTACGGCCGCCACGGTTGGTGACGATGGCGCTGGCGCGCTTCATCACCGGCTCCCAGTCCGGGTCGGTCATGTCGGAGACCAGCACGTCGCCCGGCTGGACCTTGTCCATCTCGGAAACGTCGTGGATCACCTTCACCGGGCCGGCGCCGATGCGCTGGCCGATGGCGCGGCCTTCCACCAGGACGGTGCCCTTCTCCTTCAGCAGGTAGCGCTCCATCACGGTGGCGCTGGCACGGCTCTTAACGGTCTCGGGGCGGGCCTGCACGATGTACAGCTTGCCGTCGTCACCGTCCTTGGCCCATTCGATGTCCATCGGACGGCCGTAGTGCTTCTCGATGATCATGGCCTGCTTGGCCAGCTCGGTGACTTCGGCATCGGTGATGCAGAAGCGGGCACGGTCGGCGCGGTCCACGTCGACGGTCTTCACCGACTTGCCGGCCTTGGCTTCGTCGCCGTAGACCATCTTGATCGCCTTGCTGCCCAGGTTGCGACGCAGGATCGCGGGGCGGCCGGCTTCCAGGGTGTGCTTGTGCACGTAGAACTCGTCGGGGTTCACCGCGCCCTGCACCACGGTCTCGCCGAGACCGTAGGCGCCGGTGATGAACACCACGTCACGGAAGCCGGACTCGGTGTCCAGGGTGAACATCACCCCGGCAGTGCCGGTTTCCGAACGCACCATGCGCTGCACACCGGCGGACAGGGCGACCAGCTTGTGGTCGAAGCCCTGGTGCACGCGGTAGGCGATGGCACGGTCATTGAAGAGGGAGGCGAAGACTTCCTTGGCGGCACGGATCACGTTGTCCACGCCACGGATGTTGAGGAAGGTCTCCTGCTGGCCGGCAAAGGAGGCGTCCGGCAGGTCTTCGGCGGTGGCGGAGGAGCGCACGGCGACGGCCATGTTCTCGTTGCCAGCGGCCATTTCCGCGAACGCCGCACGGATTTCGGCGTCCAGGCGCGCCGGGAACTCGGCATCCATGACCCACTGGCGAATCTCGGCACCGGTCTTGGCCAGCGCGTTGACGTCGTCCACGTCGAGCTTGTCCAGCGCATCGTGGATGCGATCGTTCAGGCCGCTCTGCTCGAGGAAGTCACGGTAGGCCTGGGCAGTCGTGGCGAAACCACCGGGAACGGAAACCCCAGCGCCCGCCAGATTGCTGATCATCTCGCCCAGGGATGCGTTCTTGCCCCCCACATGCTCAACATCGTGGACGCCGAGCTTATCGAGGGAAACTACGTACTCTACCAAGGTGATCTCTCCACTATCTGTTGGAATAGCTGGGCGGAGCGGTTCCGCCGCGTTCTGGCATGGTGCCGGAAAAATGAGTCACAATGCAGGCCGGCTTCAGGCCAGCAAAACGGACCTATGATAGCCAAGAATCGTTCCCGACTTAAGGCCTTTGGCGCATGAAACGAACCGCTTTTTTCATCTCCGACGGTACCGGCATTACCGCTGAAACCCTCGGACAGAGCCTGCTGGCGCAGTTCGAAACCATCACGTTCGCAAAGCTCACGCGGCCCTACATCGACAGCGTGGAAAAAGCGCGCGCCATGGTACAGCAAATCAACAAGGCTGCCGAGGCAGACGGGGCGCGACCGATTATCTTCGACACCATTGTGAACAAGGAGATCCGGGAAATTCTCGCGACCTCCAACGGCTTCATGATCGACATCTTCTCGACCTTCCTCGCGCCGCTGGAACAGGAGCTCACCTCCCATTCCTCGTACTCCGTGGGCAAGTCCCACTCCATCGCCCACAACTCCAACTACATGGAGCGCATCGAGGCGGTGAACTTCGCGCTGGACAACGACGACGGTGCCCGCACCCACTACTACGACAAGGCGGACCTGATCCTGGTCGGCGTGTCGCGCTGCGGCAAAACGCCCACCTGCCTGTACATGGCGATGCAGTACGGCATCCGCGCGGCCAACTACCCGCTGACCGAAGAGGACATGGAGCGCCTGCAGCTGCCCAATGCCCTGCGCCCCTATAAGCACAAGCTGTTCGGCCTGACCATCGACCCCGACCGCCTCACCGCCATCCGCAACGAGCGCAAGCCCAACAGCCGCTACGCAAGCTTCGCCCAGTGCGAGTTCGAGGTGCGCGAGGTGGAAAACCTGTTCCGCCGGGAAAACATCGCCTACATCAACTCCACCCATTTCTCGGTGGAAGAGATTTCCGCCAAGATCCTGGTGGAAAAAGGCGTTGAGCGCCGTCTCAAATAATCTGTCACGAGCCCGTCATGACCCTCAACGATGCCCTGCTGTTCGCCCCGATCGCGCTGCTGATCGCGATCACGCCGGGCCCCAACAACTTCTGCGCGATGAACAACGGCATCCGCCACGGCATGGCGACCGCCGTACTGGCCACCACCGGGCGAGTGATTGCGTTCGCCTTCTTCCTGCTCATTTCGGCGGTCGGCCTCGGCGCCATGCTGATGGCCTCCGAACAGCTGTTCAGCGCGGTCAAGTGGGTCGGCGCTGCCTACCTGCTCTACCTGGGCGTCAGCGCCTGGCGTAGCCGCGCCTTCGCCCTGGACGAACAGCAAAGCCCGACGCAATCAAGACGCACCTTGTGGCTGGCGATGCGCCAGGAGTTTCTCATCGGCATCAGCAACCCCAAGGCCATCCTGCTGTTCGCAGCGATCTTCCCGCAATTCATCCGCCCCGATCAGCCGGCCGCCGAACAGTTTCTCTACCTGGGCACGACCTATCTGCTGGCCGAATATGCGGCTTCGCTGCTCTATGCACTGTTCGGCCTGCAGATTCGCCGCCTGATTCGTAGCGCCCGCGGCGTGCGCAACCTCAACCGCACCACCGGCGCCTTCTTTGTCGGCGCCGGCGGCCTGTTGCTGGGTACCAGCCAGCACTGAGCGACTCAGAAACTGTCGCCCGGCACCCGTACCCAGCCTTCCATCAATATCCGCGCGCTGCGGCTCATGATCGCCTTGGTCACCTGCCACTGGCCGTCCACCTGCCGGGCTTCGGCGCCCACGCGCAGGGTGCCCGAAGGGTGTCCGAAACGCACCGCCGTGCGCTCGCCACCACCGGCCGCCAGGTTCACCAGGGTGCCGGGGATGGCCGCCGCAGTGCCGATGGCGACCGCCGCCGTGCCCATCATCGCGTGATGCAACTTGCCCATAGACAGCGCCCGCACCAGCAGGTCGATCTCGTCGGCCTTCACCGTCTTGCCGCTGGAGGCCTGGTAGTCCCTGGGCGGGGCAACGAACGCCACCTTCGGCGTGTGCTGGCGGGTCAGCGCCTCTTCGGGGGACTTGATCAGCCCCATGCGCAGTGCGCCGGCGACGCGGATCTTCTCGAAGCGCACCAGCGCCTCGGGGTCGCCGTTGATGGCCTCGCGCAGCTCGGTGCCGGTGTAGCCGATGTCCTCGGCGTTGACGAACACCGTGGGAATGCCGGCGGTGATCAGGGTCGCCTTGAAGGTGCCGACGTCCGGCACGTCCAGCTCATCCACCAGGTTGCCGGTGGGGAACATGGAACCGCCCTCCTCCCCGTCATCCGACGGATCGAGGAATTCCAGCACGATCTCCGCCGCCGGGAAGGTCACCCCGTCCAGCTCGAAATCGCCGGTTTCCTGCACCTGGCCATCGGTGACCGGCACGTGGGCGATGATGGTTTTCTGGATGTTGGCCTGCCAGATGCGCACCACGCAGGTGCCGTTGGCCGGAATGCGTGACGGGTCCACCAGCCCGGCATGAATGGCGAAGGCGCCCGCCGCGGTGGACAAATTGCCGCAGTTGCCGCTCCAGTCGACGAAGGCCTTGTCGATGGAGACCTGCCCGTAGAGGTAGTCGACATCGTGCCCAGGCTGGCTGCTCTTCGACAGGATCACGCACTTGCTGGTGCTGGAGGTCGCCCCACCCATGCCGTCGATGTGCGCGGCGTAGGGATCGGGGCTGCCGATCACCCGCATGAACAGCCGGTCACGGGCCTCGCCCGGCACCTGGCAGGCCTCGGGCAGGTCCTGCAGGCGGAAGAACACACCCTTGCTGGTGCCGCCACGGATGTAGGTGGCGGGGATTTTCACTTGCGGCAGATGAGCCATGAGTGCAGTCCTGAAAATGGCCCGGATGTCATCCGGGCTAAGCCTTCAATGAGCCGTAGGGTGGAGGGAAAAAGCGCCCTCCACCCTGCGCAGTCAGGCGACCTCGCCCTTGAGGAAGTCCTTGGCGAAGCGCTGCAGCACGCCACCGGCCTTGTACACGCTGACGTCGGCAGCGGTGTCCAGGCGGCAGGTCACCGGCACCCGCACCACCTCGCCGTTACGGCGATTGACCACCAGGGTCAGGTCGCAGCGCGGCGAAATGTCGCCTTCGACGTCGTAGGTCTCGGTGCCGTCCAGGCCCAGGGTCAGGCGCGTGGTGCCCGGCTTGAACTCCACCGGCAGCACGCCCATGCCCACCAGATTGGTGCGGTGGATGCGCTCGAAGCCCTCGGCCACGATCACTTCCACACCCGCCAGGCGCACGCCCTTGGCCGCCCAGTCGCGGGACGAGCCCTGCCCGTAGTCGGCACCGGCGACGATGATCAGGTTCTGCTTGCGGTTCATGTAGGTCTCGATGGCTTCCCACATGCGCATCACCTGGCCCTCCGGCTCCACGCGGGCCAGCGAGCCCTTCTTCACCTGCCCGTCGACCACGGCCATCTCGTTGACCAACTGCGGGTTGGCGAAGGTGGCGCGCTGGGCCGTCAGGTGGTCGCCACGGTGGGTGGCGTAGGAGTTGAAGTCCTCCTCCGGCAGGCCCATTTTCGCCAGGTACTCGCCGGCGGCCGAGTCCGCCAGGATGGCGTTGGACGGCGACAGGTGGTCGGTGGTGATGTTGTCCGGCAGGATCGCCAGCGGCCGCATGCCCTTGAGCGTGCGCTCGCCGGCCAGCGCGCCTTCCCAGTACGGGGGACGGCGGATGTAGGTGGACATCGGGCGCCAGTCGTACAGCGGGCTTTCCGCCTCCTGCACGCTGCCCAGGTCGAACATCGGGATGTAGATCTGCTTGAACTGCTCGGGCTTCACCGAGGCGGCGACGATGGCGTCGATCTCCTCATCGCTCGGCCACAGGTCCTTCAGCGTGACGGGGTTGCCCTGGGCATCGGTGCCCAGCGGGTCCTGCTCGATGTCGAAGCGCACGGTGCCGGCGATGGCATAGGCCACCACCAGCGGCGGCGAGGCGAGGAAGGCCTGCTTGGCGTAGGGGTGGATGCGCCCGTCGAAGTTGCGGTTGCCCGAGAGCACGGCGGTGGCGTACAGGTCGCGGTCGATGATCTCCTTCTGGATCACCGGGTCCAGCGCGCCGGACATGCCGTTACAGGTGGTGCAGGCGTAGGCGACGATGCCGAAGCCGAGCTTCTCCAGCTCCGGCAGCAGCCCGGCTTCCTCCAGGTACAGCCTGGCGACCTTGGAGCCCGGCGCGAAGGAGGTCTTCACCCAGGGCTTGCGCACCAGGCCAAGGGCATTGGCCTTCTTCGCCACCAGGCCGGCAGCGATCACGTTGCGCGGGTTGGAGGTGTTGGTGCAACTGGTGATGGCGGCGATGATCACCGCGCCATCGGGCATCAGGCCCTTCGCCTCTTCGTCACGACCGGCCTGCAGCTTGGCCTCGTCGGCGATGCCGCGCTCGGCCAGCGCCGAGGTGGGCAGGCGACGGTGCGGGTTGGACGGGCCGGCCATGTTGCGCACCACGCTGCCCAGGTCGAAGCTCAGCACGCGCTCGTACTCGGCGGTCTTCAGTGCACTGCCCCACAGCCCCAGGGTCTTGGCGTAGTTTTCCACCAGCGCCACCTGCTCGGGCTCGCGCCCGGTGAGCTTGAGGTAGTCGATGGTCTGCTCGTCGATGTAGAACATCGCGGCGGTGGCGCCGTATTCCGGGCACATGTTGGAGATGGTCGCGCGGTCGCCGATGGACAGGCTGTCCGCCCCCTCGCCGAAGAACTCGACGTAGGCCCCCACCACACGCTCCTTGCGCAGGAACTCGGTCAAGGCCAGGACGATGTCGGTGGCGGTGATGCCGGGCTGACGCTTGCCGGTCAGCTCGACACCGACGATGTCGGGCAGGCGCATCATCGACGGGTGGCCGAGCATCACGGTCTCGGCTTCCAGGCCGCCGACACCGATGGCGATCACGCCCAGGGCATCCACGTGCGGCGTATGCGAGTCGGTGCCGACGCAGGTGTCGGGGAAGGCGATGCCGCCGCGCGCCTGGATCACCGGGCTCATCTTCTCCAGGTTGATCTGGTGCATGATCCCGTTCCCGGCAGGGATCACGTCGACGTTCTTGAACGCGGTCTTGGTCCACTCGATGAAGTGGAAGCGGTCCTCGTTGCGACGGTCCTCGATGGCGCGGTTCTTCTCGAAGGCGTCCGGGTCGAAGCCCGGGGCCTCGACGGCCAGGGAGTGGTCGACGATCAACTGGGTCGGCACCACCGGGTTGACCTTGGACGGGTCCCCGCCCTGCTCGGCGATGGCATCACGCAGGCCGGCCAGGTCCACCAGCGCGGTCTGCCCGAGGATGTCGTGGCAGACCACCCGCGCCGGGTACCAGGGGAAATCCAGGTCGCGCTTGCGGTAGACCAGCTGCTCCAGCGATGCGGTCAGGTCGGCGGGCTCGCAGCGTCGCACCAGCTGCTCGGCCAGCACGCGGGAGGTGTAGGGGAGCTTGTCCCAGGCGCCGGCCTGGATCGCCTCGACCGCCTCGCAGGCATCGAAGTAATCCAGCGCGGTGCCGGGCAAGCGCTTGCGGTATTGGCTGTTCACGGTCGTGGTCATTGTTATTTACGGTCCTTGAGCGGCACGAACTTCAAGTCTTCGGGGCCTGTGTAGTTGGCGCTCGGGCGGATGATCTTGCCGTCGATGCGCTGTTCGATGACGTGGCTAGACCAACCCGAGGTGCGGGCGATCACGAACAGCGGGGTGAACATGGCGGTGGGCACGCCCATCATGTGGTAGCTGACGGCGCTGAACCAATCGAGGTTGGGGAACATCTTCTTGATTTCCCACATGGTGCTTTCCAGGCGCTCGGCGATGTCGAACATCTTGGTGTTGCCCTGCTCCACGGAGAGCTCGCGGGCCACTTCCTTGATCACCTTGTTGCGCGGGTCGGAGACGGTGTAGACCGGGTGGCCGAAGCCGATGATCACTTCCTTCTTCTCGACACGGGCGCGGATGTCGGCCTCGGCCTCATCCGGGCTGTCGTAGCGCTTCTGCACTTCGAAGGCCACCTCGTTGGCGCCGCCATGCTTGGGCCCGCGCAGGGCGCCGATGGCGCCGGCGATGCAGGAGTACATGTCCGAGCCGGTGCCGGCGATCACCCGCGAGGTGAAGGTGGAGGCGTTGAACTCGTGCTCGGCGTACAGGTTCAGCGAGGTGTGCATGGCGCGCACCCAGGATTCGCGGGGCTTCTCGC
Source organism: Pseudomonas sp. FeS53a (assembly GCF_000931385.1). Classification (NCBI taxonomy): domain Bacteria; kingdom Pseudomonadati; phylum Pseudomonadota; class Gammaproteobacteria; order Pseudomonadales; family Pseudomonadaceae; genus Pseudomonas; species Pseudomonas sp. FeS53a. The sequence continues at coordinate 36,196 of NZ_JYFT01000011.1, read as the reverse complement.
CATGCAGCAGGTGCAGGAAGTGGCCGCCGATGGAGTCGTCGTCGGTCTCCACCTCGATGCGCTTGCCGTTGTGGCTGTAGTGGTACCAGTACAGCAGCGCGGAACCCAGGGAGGCCATCAGCTTGTCGGCGATGTCGCGGGCGCCGGGGTGGTTGTGGTCGTCCTTCTCCGGCGACAGGCAGCCCAGCACGGAGACGGCGGTGCGCATCACGTCCATCGGGTGGGCGGAAGGCGGCAGCTGCTCCAGCGCGACCTTGACGCCAGCGGGCAGGCCACGCAGGGCCTTCAGCTTGGCCTTGTAGCCGGCCAGTTCGGCGACGTTGGGCAGCTTGCCGTGGACCAGCAGGTGGGCGATCTCTTCGAATTCGCAGCGGTTGGCGAAATCCAGCACGTCGTAGCCCCGGTAGTGCAGGTCGTTGCCGGTACGGCCAACGGTGCACAGGGCGGTGTTGCCGGCGGCGGTGCCGGAAAGGGCCACGGATTTCTTCGGCTTGAAGCCCGGAGTGGTGGTTTCGGTGGTGCTCATCGGTATCTCCTCGAGTCTTTTTGTTCTGTTGCGCGCTGAGCAGGGTGGGCCGGGCGGCGATCGGTTTCAGCCCACCAACAGCGCTGACACGGTGGGCTGAAGCCCACCCTACCTTGCTGGCTCTACTTCTTGCCGGCGGCGAACAGCGCGTCGAGCTTCTGCTCGAAGGCGTGGTAGCCGATGCGGTCGTAGAGCTCCGCACGGGTCTGCATCAGCTCGATCACATCCTTCTGATGGCCGCTCTGGCGAATGGCGGTGTACACGGTTTCCGCCGCCTTGTTCGCCGCGCGGAAGGCCGACAGCGGGTAGAGCTGGATGGCCACGCCAACCGAGGCCAGCTCGTCACGGGTGAACAGCGGGGTGGCGCCGAACTCGGTGATGTTGGCCAGCACCGGCACGTTCAGTTCCTTGACGAAACGTGCGTAGGTGGGCAGGTCGTAGGCGGCCTCGGCGAAGATGCCGTCGGCGCCGGCCTCCACATAGCGCTTGCAGCGCTCGATGGCGGCGTCCACGCCCTCGGCCTGGATGGCATCGGTGCGGGCGATGAGGAAGAAGTCCGGATCAGTCCGGGCGTCAGCGGCGGCGCGCACGCGGTCGACCATCTCCTCGCAGGAGACGATTTCCTTGCCCGGGCGGTGGCCGCAGCGCTTGGCGCCCACCTGGTCCTCGATGTGCGCCGCGGCAGCGCCGGCCTTGATCAGGCTCTTCACCGTGCGCTCGATGTTGAAGGCGCTCGGGCCGAAGCCGGTGTCGATGTCCACCAGCAGCGGCAGGTCGCAGACATCGGTGATGCGGCGCACGTCGGTGAGCACGTCGTCCAGGGTGTTGATGCCCAGGTCAGGCAGGCCCAGGGAGCCGGCCGCCACGCCACCGCCGGAGAGGTAGATGGCACGGAAACCGGCGCGCTTGGCCAGCAGCGCATGGTTGGCGTTGATCGCACCGATCACCTGCAGCGGGCTTTCTTCGGCAAGGGCCTGGCGGAAACGCTGGCCGGCGGAGAGCTGGGTCATGAATCACCTCGGGTGTGGGAGGGGTTGGCGAGCGCGTCCTGCCCATTCTGGGAGCCATAGTGGCGCTCGATGTTTCGCTTGGAGGCGCCGATGTGACGGCGCATCAGCAGCTCGGCCAGCTCGCCGTCTCGGTCGGCGATGGCGTCGAGAATGCGGTGGTGTTCGGCAAATGCCTGGCGCGGGCGGTTCGGCGTGGCGGAGAACTGGATGCGGTACATGCGCACCAGTTGGTACAGCTCGCCGCAGAGCATGCGGGTCAGGGTCTGGTTGCCGCTGCCCTGGATGATCCGGTAGTGGAAGTCGAAGTCGCCTTCCTGCTGGTAGTAGCCACGCCCGGCCTGGAAGGCCTCGTCGCGCTCATGGGTATCCAGCACCCGGCGCAGCTCGTCGATCTCCGCCTGGGTCATGCGCTCGGCTGCCAGGCGGCAGGCCATGCCTTCGAGGGACTCGCGGATCTCGTACAGTTCGATCAGCTCGGTGGGGCTCAGCGACACCACCCGCGCGCCGACATGGGGCACGCGCACCAGCAGCTTCTGCCCTTCCAGACGATGGATGGCCTCGCGCAGCGGGCCGCGGCTGATGCCGTAGGTACGCGCCAGCTCCGGCTCGGAGATCTTGCTGCCCGGCGCAATCTCGCCCCGGATGATGGCGGCCTGGATACGACGGAAGACGTGCTCGGAGAGGGTTTCCGAGTCTTCGGTCACAGCCAGGGGAGTTTCCAGGGTGGCAGCCATGATTGTCGACACATTCAATTTCAGATGGGCCGAAAAGTACGCCCAAGGCCATTTACTGTCAAACCAAAGACCCACATTGTCGACAATGGTCGAGTGTCGCGAAAAATTCATATAAAGGCGCCACCGCCTTCACAAAGCGCGTGGGCCGTCTGTCGCCGCAGAAAACCCACATGCTAGAATGCGCGCCTCATGCGCCTGGCGAGGCGCCACCGTTTTGCTTGCTAGACTCTTTCGCCAGACGCCGGGGCCATGGTCCTTGCGCCGGGCATCAGGATCCCGAACCGCATCCAAGGACCCATGACTTACAAGCCACTAGCCCTGCTCCTGTGCCTGGCGAGCCTGCCGGGCCTCAGCCTCGCCAACGGCAAGACCGTCTACGGTCTGAACGAATACGCCCGCCTTTCCGACCTTGACCTGGTGATCGCCGCCAAGCTGGACACCGGAGCCAAGACCGCCTCCCTCAGCGCCCGCGACATCAAGCGTTTCAAGAAGAACGGAGAGTCGTGGGTACGCTTCTACCTGGCCATCGACGACGCCCACGCCCACCCGATCGAGCGCCCCCTGGCGCGCATCAGCAAGATCAAGCGGCGTGCCGGCGACTACGACCCCGAGGAAGACGACAACCGTTACACCGCACGCCCGGTCATCGAGCTGGACGTGTGCATGGGCGGCGCCCTGCGGCGGATCGAAGTGAACCTCACCGACCGAAGCGCTTTCCAATACCCGCTCCTGATCGGTTCCGAGGCACTCAAGCGCTTCGATGCACTGGTCGACCCGAGCCTTAAATACGCTGCCGGCCAACCCGGCTGTGCCACTGACGCAAACGCTGCCGAGTAACTCACATGCGCTCTCTTACCCTGCATCTGAAAGTCCTCATCACCCTGCTGGTGACCTTGGGCGTTCTGATAACGGCCTACCAGATCTTCATTCAGGGCATCCCGATCACCGAGGATGAGACCGACGACCTCTGGAACATCGACGCCAAGGTCGAATTCCAGGCCAGCCCGCGCGACCCGATCAAGGTGCAGATGTTCGTGCCGCCGCTGAACCGGGACTACGTCAGCCTCAACGAGAGCTTCATCTCCAACAACTACGGCGTGAGCATCAACCGCGTGGACGGCAACCGCAAGGTGACCTGGTCCGCCCGCCGTGCCAGTGGCAACCAGACCCTCTACTACCGCCTGGTGCTGACCAAGCGCTACAGCGGAGAGAAGCCCAAGGACAAGGGGCCGATCTTCCGCGACAGCATCCCGGTGGAAGGCGCCGAGAAGATCGCCGCCGAAGCCCTGCTGGCGCCCATCCGCCAGCACTCGGCGGACGTCGAGACCTTCATCAGCGAGACCATCAAGCGCGTCAACAACGTCAACGATGACAACGTCAAGCTGCTGCTCGGCGGCGACGCCGGCACGCCGAACAAGGCCAAGGTCATCGAACTGCTGCTGTCCATCGCCCACGTCCCGATGGAGCGCGTGCACACCATCCGCCTGGCCGCCGACCAGCCGCAGAGCCCCGAGCTCTGGCTGCGCAGCTTCAACGGCGAGAGCTGGCTCTACTTCAACCCCGAGACCGGCCAGCAGGGCCTGCCGGGTGACCGTCTGGTGTGGTGGACCGGCGACGAGCCGCTGATCACCGTCGACGGCGGCAAGAAGGCCCAGGTGACCTTCAGCCTGAACAACAGCGAGATGAACGCCATCCGCCTGGCCAAGCTGACTGACGAGAACACCGACGCCGACTTCCTCGAATACTCCCTGTACGGCCTGCCGCTGCAGACCCAGCAGACCTACCAGATCATGATCATGATCCCGATCGGCGTGCTGGTGATCCTCATCCTGCGCAACCTAGGTGGCCTGCAGACCCTCGGCACCTTCACCCCGGTGCTGATCGCCCTGGCCTTCCGCGAGACCCAGTTGGGCTTCGGCATCGCCCTGTTCACCATCATCACGGCGCTGGGCCTGTCGCTGCGCTCCTACCTGGAGCACCTCAAGCTGCAGATGCTGCCGCGCCTGTCGGTGGTGCTGACGTTCGTGGTGATCCTCATCGCGGTGATCAGCCTGCTCAGCCACAAGCTCGGCCTGGAGCGCGGCCTGTCCGTCGCCCTGTTCCCGATGGTGATCCTGACCATGACCATCGAGCGCCTGTCCATCACCTGGGAAGAGCGCGGCGGCGGCCATGCCTTCAAGGTCGCCATCGGTACGCTGTTCGCCGCCACCCTGGCGCACCTGCTGATGACCGTGCCGGAGCTGACCTACTTCATCTTCACCTTCCCGGCGGTGCTGCTGATCCTGGTGGGCTTCATGCTGGCGATGGGTCGCTACCGCGGCTACCGCCTGACCGAACTGTTCCGCTTCAAAGCCTTCGTGAAGGACTGAGCCCATGTTCGGCCTGATCAAGACGTGGAAAGCCCTTGAAGCCAAAGGGATCATGGGCATCAACCGACGCAACGCGGACTACGTGCTGAAGTACAACAAACGGCACCTGTACCCGATCGTCGACGACAAGATCATCACCAAGCAGCGCGCCATCGAGGCGGGGATCCACGTACCCGAGATGTACGGGATCATTTCCACCGAGAAGGAGATCGACAAGCTCGACGAGATCATCGGCGAGCGCAACGACTTCGTGATCAAGCCGGCGCAGGGCGCCGGCGGCGACGGCATCCTGGTGATCGCCGACCGCTTCGAAGGCCGCTACAAGACCGTCTCCGGCAAGATCATCAGCCACGAGGAGATCGAGCATCAGATCTCCTCGATCCTCACCGGCCTCTACTCCCTCGGCGGGCACCGCGACCGCGCGCTGATCGAGTACCGCGTGACCCCGGACCCGATCTTCAAGAGCATCAGCTACGAAGGCGTGCCGGACATCCGCATCATCGTGCTGATGGGCTACCCGGTGATGGCCATGCTGCGCCTGCCCACCCGCCAGTCCAGCGGCAAGGCCAACCTGCACCAGGGCGCCATCGGCGTGGGCGTCGACCTCGCCACCGGCATCACCCTGCGCGGCACCTGGCTGAACAACAAGATCGCCAAGCACCCGGACACCACCAACGCGGTGGACGGCGTGCAGCTGCCCAACTGGGACGGCTTCATGAAGCTGGCGGCCGGTTGCTACGAGCTGTGCGGCCTGGGGTACATCGGCGTGGACATGGTGCTGGACGTGGACAAGGGCCCGCTGATCCTGGAACTGAACGCCCGCCCGGGCCTGAACATCCAGATCGCCAACGACTGCGGCCTGACCCACCGCGCCCACGCCGTCGAGGCCCGCCTCGAAGAGCTGAAGGCCAAGGGCATCCAGGAGTCCCCGGAAGAGCGTGTGCGCTTTTCCCAGGCGCTGTTCGGCAACGTACGGCCGACGGAAGTCTGACCCGCCCCGCCCCCATGAAAAAGCCCGGCTCGATGCCGGGCTTTTTCATGGGCGGCCGCGACTCGGCCACCGAGCGGCAAGCACTACCGCACGATGGCCAGCTCGAACGCCCCCTCATCCGAGTGCTCATGCACCTGCATGCCGGTCTCGTTCAGGGAGAGGTCCTGCAGCGGGCGCTTGTAGGGCTTGTTGTCCAGGGTCTTCACCGCGCGGTCTTCGTCGGTGGTGAGCAACAGCGCATAGCGCTCGCCCTGGTTGGCGCGGACCTGCACGGTGCCTTCGATGTAGGCGTAGCGGTACCAGGTCTCGCCGTGGAGCTGGTACACCGCGTCGCTCACCAGTCGGGTCGGCCGCTTGGCCTCGTCGAGGAAGAGGATCGACGGGTAGACCACCTGGCGATTGGCGAAGCTGCGGATGCGCAAGCCGTACTCCCGCCCCGAGCGCGGCAGGCGCACGGCGGCGTAGTAGCTGCGCCCCATGGGGAAGGTGAAGCTCGGCGAGAAGCGGTTCAGCTCCTCGTAGCGCGGTTCCTCGGTGGACAGCTCGGTGAAGGCCGAATCGGACAACTGGCCGCAGCACTGGTCCACCAGCTCCTGGTAGAGCACGCGGCTGCGCTCCTCGCTGCCTTCCAGCAGGGCCTTCATGGCTTCGTTGGGTTGCCCGTCCAGGGCGGGGAGGATCGGCGCCTTGCGCTCGAACATCACCTCACGGCTTTCGGTGTAGGCCACTGGCTGGCCGACGCTGGCCACCGCCCTGGTGCCATCCTTCGGCGGCACCGGCGAGTTGTGGGTGCGTCCCTGGTCGTCCACCCAGGTGTAGTAACCGGTGCCGTTCTCCGGGCGGGAGTAGCCGCGCCCTTCCAGCACGTCGGCATCGATGTACTCGCCTGCGCGGTGCCCGCTGGGCAGCAGGTAGTCACGCTGGCCCGCCGGCACCTGGCCGGCGGCGTAGAAGCTGTTCTGCAGGTTGCCGCTGGCATCCACCCAGGTGAAGTAGCGACGCTTCTGCTCGCCTCCCGCCGCGCCCCAGCCGGCCGCGCCCTGCTCCTTCAGCCGCTCCAGGTCGCTGCGGCTGACGCGCCGGGCTGCCTCCTGCTGCTGCTGGCTGTAGCGGTCGTCGACGAAGCTGTTGTGCACGCGGCCGCTGTCGTCGATCCAGGTCAGGTAGCGCCCGCCGCTGGCCTGGGCCGTCGGCAGGATGGAGAAGGCGAGCAGGACGGGGATGAGCGTCTTCATCAGAAGGTCGTCGTGTAGGTGAATGCCATGATCAGCGCCTTGACCGAAGTCTCCACGTTCATCCCGGCGTAGGGGTTGTAGACCATCTTGTCCAGGCCGTCGCAGTTCATGTTGCAGCTCTCCCCGGCCATGGTCTTCTGCGAAGTGACGAAGTAATTCACGCCCAGATCGATGCTGGTGTCCTTGTCCCAGCGGTAGCCCAGGCCGAGCCCGTAGAGGTGGGCATCGCCGATGGGGGCCAGCACGTCGGCCTTGTCGTCCGGAATGGCCGAGGGGCGGAACTCGTAGCCGGCGCGCAGGGCCAGGCGGTCGGTCACGTCGTACTGCGCCCCCACCGCCCAGCTCCAGGTGTCGCGGTAGCCGCGGTCCAGGGTGATGCTGGTGGCGGTGGCCTTGCCGCCCCCGAAGGTCTTGGCGATGCGCAGCATGTCCAGTTCGCGGTCGAACTCGATCTCGAACTCGTTCCAGTCGCTGTAGCCGGACCACTTCAGGTCGAAGTTGAACTGCCAGCGCTCGAACGGCTTGATCTTGATCCCGGTGGAGAAATTGTCCGGGTAGGTCATGGTCAGCGTGGCGTTGCCGCTCTCCTCGTCGGTACGCCCATACGGGAACAGCGGGCTGAGGATCTGGCCGAACACCGCCGACTGGAAGCCGCTCCAGAACCCTTGCCACTCCCTGGAGTAGTCCACCCGGTACTTGCCCTGCAGGTGCATGCGGGCCTCGCTCTGGTAGGTGGCGCCCCAGGCGAACCAGTCGGTGGGCTCCCAGAGCACGCCGATGTTCCAGGTGGGCGACAGCGACTCCTGCATGTCCAGGTCCAGGTTGGCGAGCGAGTCGAAGGGGCCGATGCGTCCGCCGCAGACGTTCAGGATCGGACCGATGATCGTGCCCATCCCTGGGCAGATGGTGTCGTGAGCCAGGGCAGCCAAGCCGGTGAGCATCCCCGGTGCGCGGAAGTCCTCGTTGAGCGCCATGGCCTGGTGGGAGAACCCCACCGACAGCCCCAGGGCCAGCTCGTCGTTCACCTGGTAGCCCACCGATGGCGAGAAGTAGGTAATGCGCTGGATCGCCACCTGGCGCCCCTGGAAGCGCGCCGGGTCGCTGTCCGAGTCCCGTGAGTAGCCCAGCGCCATGGGCGCGTAGACGTTGGTGGCGAAGGTGAACTTGGAGCCCGGCGGGTTGATCGACAGCCCCGCCAGCGGGGCTGCCAGCAGCGGCATGTCGGTCATGCCGCCCATGCCGGGCAGGTACATGGCCGGTGTGAGGGTGCGGCTGCTGGCGCCGGCCACGCTGTCGTTCTTGTAGCCGAAGAAGCCGTAGTCGGCGGGCGCATCGAACTTGGCGCGGATATCCATCACCCCGGCGATCACCTTCACCGTGGTCTGCCGGCCCTTGAGCTTGACCAGGGCCGCCGGGTTGTAGTGCACCGCATCGATCCCGGTGGAGTCGGCCGTCACGGCATTGGCCATGGCCATGGCCTTGGGGTTGCCGATGGTCAGGTCGTTGGCCAACTGCGCCTGTACGCCACTCGCCCAACCGAGCCCTACCCCCGCCAGCGCCAAGGCCAGCGGCGAAATACGCATCGTCATGTCGTCGCCTCGCCGGTTACTGGGCCTTCAGGCCTTTGATGTCCAGGGGAACGGAGAACCCGAGCATCACGTCCGGGGAGTCCTCGGTCATGCCGAAGCCGGCGTTGATGTTGACGATGTAGTCCGGCGAGGTCCGCAGGCCGAGCGAGAAGTTCATGACCGCGCTGGTCTGCTCGCTGCCTTCGGCCTTGTTGCCGTCGGAGAAGGTGTAGGTAGGGCTCGTGTTGTAGGCCATCTGGTAGGAGGTGGCCAGGGAGACGTCATAGGACAGCGCGTAGGCGAACCCCATGCTCATGGACAGGGTGCCGCCCGGATCCACGTCCACCAGTTCTCGTCCGCCGACGTTCTGGTGGATGTTGTGCACCGGCATGTTGTAGGTGTAGCCGACCGAGCCGAACAGCACGACCGGGTCGATCACATAGGAGGTGTTGGCCCCCACGCCCAGGCTGTAGTAGCCGTTGCCGGTGGAGAGGTCCGACTCGCGGTTGATGTCGTAGGGGCTCTCGCCGGTGGGCAGGCCGAGGGTGGCGAACAGCGTGGTGACCGGCTTGCCACGGGTGGCCGACCAGGGCTGCCAGCGCAGGCTGGCGGACACATCGCCCAGGCTGTAGACGTTCACGTCACGCTCGGTGTCGTACTTGGCGATGAAAGGCAACCGCACGCTGAAGGTGAGGTTGTCCCAGACGCCGTAGTCGAAGGTGAAGGAGTTGGTGAAGGTGTGCTGGGCCTCGCTGCGCGGGATCACGCTGTACACGTTGTTCCCGGTGCGCACCTGCTCGATCTGCACATCCCGGGTCAGCGAGTAGTCGAAGCCGTAGGTGAGCGTGCGCTCGCCCTTCTTCAGCAGCGTGTAGCTCTTCTCCGATGCCTGGAACACCTGCTCCAGCGCCTTGGCGCTGTCGGCGTCACCGTCCTTCTTGCTCAGCGCCTCACGCGCATCGTCCACCGAGCTCTCCTCGGCCCACAGCGGCCCGCAGGCGCCCAGCGCCAGCATGGCCAGCCATGCATAACCCCTCACTCCCATGGCACGGTCCCCTGGTTATTTTTCTAACTTATGCGGGTTCTTCTTTTTACTGGCCGGGACGGCCTGCCGACGGCACGCTCACTTGCGTCGGTAGTAACGGATATCGCCTCCCGAGCCCAACTCGTCCAACTGGTTTTCGGTGAACTTGGTGATCTGCGGAAACTGCTGGAACGCCAGGAGGCTGATGGTCCTGTCATCCACCAGGCGCAGGTCGCGCTCGGTCAGGGCCATCGCGTTACGCGGTTCCGCACCGGTCGGGTAGATCACGAACAGCACGTTCTGGTCCCACACTTCTTCGAATCGGGTGCGGGTGAAGCTGATGTTCCCCAGGGCAGGGTCAGCGATGAACACGTGATCGTTGTAGACGTCGCGCACCACCACGAAATGCTTGAAGCCGCCGTAGTGGATCGGGACCAGCGCCGGGTGCTCCAGCTTGTCGAGGTCCTCGAATTCGGCGCGGAAACCGCCGCTCTTGTAGCCCAGGGCGGTGACGAAGCGCTTCATGTCCAGCAGGGAGAACCCCCTCCGCTCGACGATCTTGTCCGCCTCGCCATAGCGCAGCAGCCCCTCCATCACCTGGCGCTCCTGCAGGTTACGCCCCAGGTAGTAGTCCAGCAGGCTGGTCAATGCGGCCGAGCCACAGCTGTAGTCGTAGGCCTGGCGGATCACATTGCGGAACTGCAACTGGCTCATCGGCTCGATATTCACGGTCTCCCGGTAAGGACCGTTGGGCGCGAGCGACTGCGTCAGGTTCACGGAACCCTGGGGCTGCGGCTTGGTGTCCACGGCCTGGGTGAAGCCGAACAGGCCCAGCAGGCTGCCAACCAGTATCTCGATCATTGCCGTTCCGAATCAGGACTTGCGACAAGGAAGGCCCCGCCGACGGGGCTCGACGGGACCTTCCGGACTACAGGTCGTGCGCGCGGATCAGTGACCCCAGACCTTGATGGTGGTGCCGGCCAGGTTCATGTCGTTGACGGCCAGGGAGCCGATGCTGGCAGCAGTGGCATCACCCATGCGGATGGCGCCGACGCTGAGCTGACCGGTGATGGTCGGCAGGGTGATCTGCAGCTTGTCGTTGCCGCCGGCACCGCCGTCGATCACGTCGACCAGGATCGGAGCGCTGTCGGAGATGTTGAAGCCGGTGAAGGCGATGGTGTCCAGGCGCAGGCTGCCGGAAGCGGAGCCTTCCTTGTCGGTGTAGACGACGCTGCCGATGGTGCCGTTGAAGTTACCGGAGATGCTGATGCCATCCTGACCGGTGACGCCCGAGAGGGCGGAGTCATCCATGGCTTTCAAATCAGCCTGGGCCATGAACGGAGCAGCGAGCACAGCAGCGGCGAGAGCCAGTTGTTTGAAGCTTTTCATTGTTTTTATCTCCAAGATTCTCACAGGTGGGTTGCCCCGGGGGCCTGCCGCCTACCTCCTCATCGGCGACAGTTGGATCGGCCTGGCCGATCTCCATAGCAGGCGCTGCTTCCCTATGCGCTCCCGCTTTGGACTCGGAGCACACAGAGTGCCCCGACCTGATTCCACGTTACCGAGCGCCTGCCCGGCTGCCAGCCCATCCAAGGGATGGAGGATGGCGAGTCGCTACCGCATTGATCTCATCAGGCCTCGCTGAGCAGGCCCAGGCTCTTGCCCTTGAGCACCGCCTGGGTGCGGCTGCGCACGCCCAACTTGGCGAACAGGTTGTGCAAATGCCACTTGATGGTGGCTTCGGAGAGGTGAACCGCCTGGGCGATGTCACGGTTCGACAAGCCGGCCGCCACGAAACGGAGGATCTCCCGCTCCCGGTGGCTGATGTCCTGGTTGTCGTCGAAGGTCTCCGGATCGACGTTGAGGCGGCGGCACTGCTCGCGCAGGTTGTCGGCCAACCCCTGCCAGACCCCGGCCCGCTTGGGCTCGGCAGCACGCCAGGCCTCCCACAACGGCAGCAACCAGAGCGCGTCGTCCTGGAACAGGCGCCGGTAGCCCCGGTTCCAGGCCTCTTCCAGCACGGGCTGGAACAGGGCGAATGCCTTGTCGCTGTTACCCTTGCGCCAGTACGCCACGGAAAGTAACAGCGACAGGCGCAGGCGGCGGTCACGCTGGTGTTCCGCGCCCTGCCGCGCCAGGCAGGCCTCCAGCACGGACTGGGCCTTCTCCGGCCGGCGCTCACTGAGGGCGAGCCGTGCCTGGGAGAGCGCCAGCACCGTATGGGCGTCGGCATAACGGGCCTGGGACAACGGCGCCAGGTGGCGTTCCAGCTGCAGGCAGACCCGCTCGGCCTCGTTGGGCCGGCGCAACCAGAGCAGGAACTGCACCTTGCAACTCATGCCGTGGGCGAAGACCCGCTCGTAGCCAGGGCCCTGAAGCCCAGCGAGCCAGTCGTCCAGTTGATTGAGAGCCAGCTCCGACTCACCGGCGAAGAACCGCGCCCGCGCCATCACCAACTGACCACGGCTGATCAGCTCCACCGGCGTAGCCACGTCGCGCCAGGTGGTGGCCAGGGGCAGTTCGGCCAGCACGGCGGCGTGGCGGTCCTGTTCGTAGAGCAGGTCGGCGTAGGCCAGCACCAGTGGCCCGCCGACCCGGCTGCGGCGGCCGAACACGCGCTCGACACGGCCCCGGGCGACTTCGGCGATGGAGCGCCCACGCTCCAGTTCGCCACTCTCCTTGCAGATCAGCGACTCGATCAGGCTGGTCATGACGTGCAGGTACTCGCTGTCCACCAGGCGCAGGCACTCCCGCGCTGCGGCAATGGAGCCGGCGGCATCACCGAATTCCCCCAGCAACGCATAGGCCGCCGCCTGCACGCAGGCGAGGCTGGCGCGGAACACCGGCTGGTTGTCCGGCACCATGGCCAGCCACTGTCGGGCCACCTTGAGGCAGGCTTCCAGCTTGTCCTGGTAGAGCAGCACCAGGGCCTTGAGCACCTGGGACGCGGCCAGCAGCTCGCCGAGCCCGAAGTGGATGACCTTGCCGCGCCCTTGCAGCAGGCGCGTGCTGACTTCCTCGATCAGCGCCTCGGACTCGGCGAACTTCTGCTCGAAGGCCAGCTGCCAGGCGTAGAAGATCTGGAACACCGGGTGCTCGCGGATCACCTCCGCCGGCACGTCCTTGAGCATGGAGAGGATGCCGTAGACCCGGTTGCCGGCGATGAGCCGTGCGCCCTGGCGCTCCAGCAACTCGGCAGCAAAGGCGAAATCCCGGCCTCTCAGGGCGTACTTGATGGCCCGGTCGGGCAGGTCATGGCTTTCGCACCAGCGGGCGGCGGCGTGCAGCAAGGTCGCGCTGTCGCCGTGTCGCGCCAAGCGCCCCTGGAGGAACTCGGCGAACAGGTGGTGGTAGCGGAACCACTCGCCCTGCTCGTCCAGGGCGATGACGAAGAGCTGCTCGCGCTGCAGGCGCATCAGCATGTCCAGGCCGTCACGCCGGCCGGTCAGGGCGTTGCACAGGTCGGCACAGAACTCGTCCAGCACCGAGGTCTGGTCGAGGAACTGCTGCAAGGTCACCGGCAGGCTGTTGACCACGTCCTCGGCCAGGTAGTCGGCGATGTTGCGCTCAGTGCCGCTGAGGCTGGCGAGGAAGGCCGCGCGATCGGGATGCCGCGCCAGCGCCAGGCTGGCCAGGTGCAGGGCGGTGATCCAGCCCTCGGTGCGTGCGTGCAGCTGCTTGAGCTCGCTGCGGCTGAGTTCCAGCGGGCGCACATCGCGGAAGTAGGCTTCGGTCTCCTCCAGGGACAGGCGCAGGTCCTCGGCCTGGAGCATGAAGGCTTCGTTCTCGACGAACAGGCTGCGCGGGGTGAAGCGGGTGCTGCTGATCAGGTGCACGTTGCGGGGCAGGCGCTCCACCAGGTGGCGGGCACCCTGCTCCAGGCTGGCGTGGCGAATGCGGTGGAAGTCGTCGAGCATCAGGTACAGCTCGCCCTCCAGGCGCTGCAGGTCGCTGACGAAGGCGTCGATGATGGCCTCCACCGGCCAGTTCACTTCCCCGCAGAGCAGGCCGGCGGTGTTGGCGCCGAAACCGGGGATCACCGCCTCGACGGCAGCCACCAGGTACTGCAGCAGGCGCTGCGGCTCGCTGTCCGACTCGTCGCAGGAGAGCCAGGCGACCCGCGCGCCCTCGCGCTGCAGGGCCTCGCGGAACAGACTGAGCACGGTGCTCTTGCCGAAGCCGGCCGGCGCGCTGAGCACCAGCACGCGGCGCTCGCGCGCCTCCCACAGGCGGTCGATCAGCGCCTGGCGCGGCAGGCGCGGCTGCCCGCCGACTTCCGGCGGGTAGAGCTTGGTGCGCAGCAGGTGGAACGGCTGGCTGACGCTGCTCACTGCAGCAGCCCCAGTTCCCGGGCCCGACGGATGGCCTGGGTGCGATTGCGCACCTTGAGCTTCTCGTAGATGTTGTGCAGGTGCCATTTGACGGTCCCCAGGGCCAGCGAGAGCTGCTGGCCGATCTCCTCATTGGAAAGCCCTTCGGCGGCCAGCAGCACGACCTCGCGCTCACGCTCGGTCAGCCCCTCCTCCAGCACGTCCTGGGCCTTGCGTACGTCCTGCCCCGGCCAGATGGCCAGCAATTCGCGGATGAAGCCCTGCAGGGAGGGCTGGCGCTCGGCTGCCTCCAGCTGTTGCAGCAGCAGTCGGATAGCGTCGCCCTCTTCGACGAACAGGCTGCGGATGCCTTCGCGCTCGGCACTCAGCAGGCATTGCACCAGCAGGCTGTGGGCGCGCTCCTGGTAGCCGAGGCGCTGGTAGCTCAGCGCTGCCAGCAGGTCGAGCCGCAAGCGCTGCAGGCCGTGCCAGCCGGGCAGCAGTTGGGCGCGCAACTGGTTGATCTCGTGCAGTGCCTCACTGTAGTGCCCCCGCGCCTGCTGCAGGCGCACCCGCAGCAGGCCCTGGGTCCAGAGCACCGGGTTGAAGCCGCGGCGGGCGTAGTCGGCGGCGAGCTTGTCCCAGTCCACGGTCTTGAGGCGCTGCTCGGCGCGCTTGATGCGGTCGGTGGCCGGCTCCTGGAGGATCAGCGTCACCTCGTCGGCCACCGCCTGGGCATAGAAGCGCCAGGACTGGTTGCGTGCGGCGAGGTTCTGCATCAGCACCAGGGTGGCCTGGGCCTCCTTGGAGCGGTCCTGCATACGCTGGACACGGGCGAGGAACAGCATGCCCTGGGCGTAGATGTCGATCGGCTTGATCACGTCGACATGCCCGAGGGCCCAGCGCAGGCGCTCCTCCAGGCCGTCCAGGCGGCCCTGGTGGTAGGCGATCAGCGCTTCGATGATGGCGGGTAGGGCCAGGGCACGGGAGCGCTCGTCGAACAGCGGCACCAGGCGCGCGCGCATCTGCTCGTGGAGCAGCTGTGCCTGCTTGACCTGACCCTGCTCCAGGGCGAGCAACACCTCGACGTTGCCCAGTTGCATGTCGAGGTAGCGCCCTTCGAGGAAGTGGTTGCGTTGCTGCGCCAGGGCCAGCAAGCGGCGGGCCTGGTCGGGCTGGGCGAGGATCGACAGCGCCAGGGCGCCGATGACCAGCATGGCCACTTCGAGGAAGGCCTCGTTCTGGCCCAGGTGGCCTTCGACCTTGCGCGCCAGGGTCACGCACAGGTCGAGATCGTCCTTCTGCAAGGCGATGGCGGCCTTGACCGCCAGGGCTGCCAGGTATTTGTCGCTGAGGGGAGCCTGGCCGCCCTCCCCGCCCCAGCGGGCGAGCAGGTCGTCGAGCATCTGGTTGGCTTCGGGCAGCGCCAGTTCGGTGGCGCGGTTCCACACATCGGCCAGCACCAGGGTGGGGTAGCGCGCGGCGATGTCGTCCGGCACCTGCTGGCGCCAGCGGTAGATCTGATTGAGCTGACCGCGGTTGATCAGCTCCAGGCCGCAACCATCCACCAGGGCCGCGAGCATCTCGGGGTCCTCGGCCAGGCAGGCGTGCTCGATGGCGAGGTTCTGCATGTGGTGGTTGGTGAACCACAGGCTGGCGTTGAAGTGCAGCTGCTGGAAGCGATCCGGGTCGCGGGCGCGCAGCCGGCCCCGGAGGAAGTCGGCGAACAGGTGGTGGAAGCGGTACCACTGGCGCTCGCGGTCCAGGGGCAGGAGGAACAGCTGCATGGTCTCCAGCCGCTCCAGCAGGGCCTGGCCATCGCTGCGCCCGGTGAGGGCATTGGCCAGGTCGCCACTGAGCTGGCTGGCGATGCCCAGGGCCAGCAGGGCTTCCTGCAGGTCGGCGGGCAGCTGCTCGAACACGGAGGTGAGCAGGTAGTCACCCACGGCGGCCTGATCGGCACCCAGGGTCTGCACCTGCTCGGCGGCCTGGGGCTGGTGGCGCAGCCAGAGGCTGGCCAGGTGCACGCCGATCATCCAGCCCTCGGTGCGCTGGTGCAGTGCGGCCAGGGTGGCGTCGTCCAACACGACGCCACTGCGCTCCAGGTAGGCACGAGTCTCGTCCTCGGTGAGGCGCAATTCGTCCAGCCCCACTTCCAGCAGCCAGCCCTTGGCCCGCAGGGTGGCCAGGTTCATCGGCGGCAGGGAGCGACTGCCGACAGCCAGGCTGAAACCCGGTGGCGCCAGCTTCACCAATCGGCTCAGGGCATTGAAGATTTCGGCATCGGTGACCAGGTGCAGGTCGTCCAGCACCAGCAGCAACGGCTGGTCGAGGGCGGAAAGCCCCACCAGCAGACTCTCCAGCACCGCCGCGACGGGCACTTGCATGGTGTTCTGCAGGAAGGCGCGGGCAGGATCGGCCAGGCCGGGCACAGCCTCGTCCAGCGCATGACTGAGCTTCAGGAAGAAACGCGCGGGATCGTCGTCCTCGCTGCCCAGCGAGAGCCAGGCCACGAGGCTGCCGGCCTGCCGACGTTGTTCGGCAAGCGAAGCCAGGGCGGTGCTCTTGCCGAAACCGGCCGGAGCCGAGAACAGCAGCAGTCGAGCTTGAGGGTATGCCGCCATGGCCGCCTGGATCTGCGGTCGTGGCAAATGGCCGGCAGACGCCTGGGGCGTCATCGTTTGCGAGCGCAAGAAGCTGCCGGCTGCGGGGTCGAGAACTGCATCCACGGCCTGTATCCCTGTGTCTTTATCATTGTGGGACGGGGAGTTCCCCCCGCGGGACCTGTCCATAATTATCAGAATGCAATTCCTGCGTAAACTTGGGAAATCGCTCTAGCATCGACTCTACAGCCGTACCTGAGGCGGTCTTGAAAATGTCCGTTTCACCCTGGCAAGCATGCCGCGTCCGGGGCGGCTACAAGGCAAAATTGGAACTTTTTCAGAGTTTCCCTAGAATCCGCTGTCGCCCTGCTTGCCTTGCCCTATGCCCAACTGCCTCGTACACCCCCTGCCCTATCACGAAGACCCGGGAATGCGCTTCTCACGCATCCGCCATGCACCCGGGGCGGTGCTGCTGGACGCGGGGCGACCCGGCGCCAGCCGTGGACGCTATGACCTATTCAGCGCCTGGCCATTGGCAGAACTTGCGCCGGGCGACGACGAATCGGCCAACGACTTCGCTGATCGCCTCCGCACGGCGCTACGCCAGTTGGGGCGCTGCGAAGCGCCGGACGGCGTAGAGCTGCCATTCACGGGCGGATTGATCGGCTATTTCGCCTATGACTTCGGCCGCCGCCTGGAGTGCCTGCCTGCACAGGCCCAGGACGACCTGGCGCTGCCCGACGCCCGACTGGGCCTGTATGCCTGGGCACTGGTGAGCGACCATGAGCGGCGCACCAGCCAACTGGTCTTCCACCCTGCACTCGCCGATGACGAACGCACTCGGCTTATCCAATTGCTGAGCGAGCCGACAGCGCAGCCAGCAGGCACCTTCCGCCTCAAGGCACCCTTCGCGGGCTGCATCAGCGAGGCGGATTACCGTCGGGGCATCGAACGCATCCTGGACTACATCCGCGCCGGGGACTGCTACCAGGTGAACTTCACCCAACGCTTCCAGGCTCCCTGCGACGGCGACCCCTGGGGCGCCTACCTGGCGCTGCGCGGCGCCTGTCCGACGCCCTTCTCGGGCTACCTGGCGCTGGAAGCCGGTGCAATCGTCAGCCTGTCCCCCGAACGCTTCATCCGCTTGAGCCAGGGCCAGGTGGAGACCCGCCCGATCAAGGGCACGCGCCCGCGCGGCCTGACCCCGGACGAGGACCTGGCACAGGCCGACGACCTGCTTGGCAGCCCGAAGGACCGCGCGGAGAACCTGATGATCGTCGACCTCCTGCGCAACGACCTCGGGCGCAGCTGCCGCATCGGCAGCGTGAGGGTGCCGGAGCTGTTCGCGCTGGAGAGCTACCCCAACGTCCATCACCTGGTCAGCGCCGTTCGCGGCGAGCTGGCCGAAGGCAAGGACGCGCTGGACCTGCTGGCGGGCAGCTTCCCCGGCGGCTCCATCACCGGGGCGCCGAAGATCCGCGCGATGGAGATCATCGACGAGCTGGAGCCGACGCGCCGCTCGATCTACTGCGGCTCGCTGCTGTACCTGGACGTGCGGGGGGAGATGGACAGCTCCATCGCCATCCGCACCCTGCTGGTGAAGGACGGCCAGGCGAGCTGCTGGGGCGGCGGCGGCATCGTGGCCGACTCGGACTGGCAGGCGGAGTACCGCGAGTCGATCACCAAGGTCCAGGTCCTGCTGCGTACCCTGGAAGCGCTGTAGGCCGGGGCCAGAGACAGAAAAGCCCGCTTGCGCGGGCTTTTTCATGGCTGGGCTCAGAGGCTCAGCGGGCGGTTGGACGCCTTGAGGAACTCGCGCTTGAGGTCCTCGTAGGTGTGCACCGCCGGGAACTGCGGGAACTCGCGGATGACGTTCTCCGGTGCGTGGAAGAGGATGCCGGCATGGGCCTCGGAGAGCATGGTGGTGTCGTTGTACGAGTCGCCGGCGGCGATCACGCGGTAGTAGAGGCTCTTGAAGGCGATCACGGACTGACGCTTCGGGTCCTTCTGGCGCAGCTGGTAGCCGACGACGCGGTCGGTCTCGTCGGTGATCAGGCGGTGGCACAGCAGGGTCGGGAAGCCCAGCTGGCGCATCAGCGGCTGGGAGAACTCGTAGAAGGTGTCGGAAAGGATGACCACCTGGAAGCGCTCACGCAGCCAGTCGACGAACTCCACCGCGCCGTCCAGCGGCTTGAGGGTGGCGATCACTTCCTGGATGTCAGACAGCTTCAGGCCGTGCTCGTCAAGGATGCGCAGGCGCTGCTTCATCAGCACGTCGTAGTCGGGGATGTCGCGGGTGGTGGCCTTGAGCGCTTCGATTCCGGTTTTTTCGGCGAAGGCGATCCAGATTTCAGGAACCAGCACACCTTCAAGGTCGAGACAGGCGATTTCCACGAGCATTTCCCCGTTATTGGCTTGTAAAGGAGGCGGCACTCTAGCCTTTCCCTCGCTGGGCACGCAACGCGGGGTCTTATACCCGAAATAGGCAGTCCACCTTCCGTATGGTTATTTAGGCGCATAAATGGCTTTTGCTACCATCCGCCGCCACAGAGCGCGTAGCGCCGTAGCCAGTAGGAAGTCCGCCTGATGAGCCATCCCTTCGACGTCACCGACATTGCTGCGTCCTACGCCAGCAAATCCCCCCAGGAAATCCTCAAGTTCGCCTTCGAGCAGTTTGGCGACGACCTGTGGATCTCGTTCAGCGGCGCCGAGGACGTGGTCCTGGTGGACATGGCCTGGAAGCTGAACAAGAACGTGAAGGTGTTCAGCCTGGATACCGGCCGCCTGCACCCGGAGACCTACCGCTTCATCGACAAGGTCCGCGAGCACTACGGCATCGCCATCGAGGTGCTCTCCCCCGACGCCGCCAAGCTGGAGCCCTTCGTCCGTGAGAAGGGTCTGTTCAGCTTCTATAAGGACGGCCACGAGGAATGCTGCGGCATCCGCAAGATCGCGCCGCTGCGACGCAAGCTCTCGGGCGTCAGCGCCTGGGCCACCGGCCAGCGCCGCGACCAGAGCCCCGGCACCCGCAGCAAGGTGGCTGCCGTGGAAGTGGACGGTACCTTCTCCACGCCGGAGAAGCCTCTCTACAAGTTCAACCCCTTGGCGCAGATGAGCAGCGAAGAGGTCTGGGCCTACATCCGCATGCTGGAGATCCCCTACAACCCGCTGCACGAGCGCGGTTTCATCAGCATCGGCTGCGAGCCCTGCACTCGCCCGGTGCTGCCCAACCAGCATGAGCGCGAAGGCCGCTGGTGGTGGGAGGAAGCCACCCAGAAGGAATGCGGGCTGCACGCGGGCAACCTGATCGCCCGGGAGTGACAGAATGCGCATCACCCTGGTGACCAAGGTCCTGGCCGATGGAACGGCCTGTGCCAAGTGCAAGGATGTGATGCGGCTGCTGGAACGGGGCAACCACCTGTCGCGCATCGACCGCACCCTGGTGGCGGACGAGCGCGACCCTGCCGGCCCGGGCTGGATCGCGGCGCAGCTCTACGGCGTGGACAGCGCCCCCTTCTTCGTGGTGCGAACGGACGACGGCCACGAGCGGGTCTACACCGTCTTCCACGAATTCCTCCACGAGGTCCTGGAGGCAGGCTGAAACGAACAAGCCCGGCGATTGCCGGGCTTGTTCGTTGATGGGGACGAATCAGTAGGTGGGCAGCTCGACGTCCTGGAACAGTTCGTCCAGCTCCACCTTGTTGTGGCACTGCACGGCCTTGGCGAGCATCTCGCGGGTCAGGTGGGGAGCGAACTTCTCGATGAAGTCGCACATGAAGCCGCGCAGGAAGGTGCCACGGCGGAAACCGATCTTGGTCACGCTGGACTCGAACAGTTCGCTGGCGTCCAGCACCACAAGGTCGCTGTCCAGCTTCGCATCGACCGCCATCTTCGCCACGATGCCGACGCCCAGGCCCAGGCGCACGTAAGTCTTGATCACGTCCGCGTCAGCCGCGGTGAACACCACCTTGGGCGTGAGGCCGCGGTGGCTGAAGGCTTCGTCCAGCTTGGAGCGCCCGGTGAACCCGAATACGTAGGTGACGATGGGATGCTCCGCCAGGGCTTCCAGGGTCAGCTTCGGCAGCTTGGCCAGGGGGTGGCCCTGGGGCACGATCACGCAGCGGTTCCAGCGGTAGCAGGGCATCATCACCAGGTCGCCGAACAGCTCCAGGGCTTCGGTGGCAATGGCGAAGTCGACAGTACCATCGGCGGCCATCTCGGCGATCTGCATCGGGGTGCCCTGGTGCATGTGCAGAGACACATCGGGGTACTGGCGGATGAAGCTGCTGATCACCGGCGGCAGCGCATAGCGCGCCTGGGTGTGGGTGGTGGCGATGGAGAGGGTGCCCTTCTTCTCGTTGGAGAACTCCTGGGCGATCTGCTTGATGCTTTCGACCTTGCGGAGGATCTCGCCGGCCGTGTTGATGATCCGCTCCCCGGCGGGTGTCACGCGGGTCAGGTGCTTGCCGCTGCGGGCGAAGACCTCGACACCCAGCTCGTCTTCGAGCAGGCGGATCTGCTTGCTGATACCCGGCTGCGAGGTATAGAGGCTCTGCGCGGTGGCTGAGACGTTCAGGTCGTGGTGCGCCACCTCCCAGATGTAGCGCAGTTGCTGAAGCTTCATAGATGTCCCTCAGAGCAGATGGCGACGCGTAGGTGGTCGGTGACCTTTTATAACCATATTAATGGTTTGAGGGTTAAAACTAGACGTTTTTTTATTTCCTGCACGCTCTTTCGTCGGCGTATCAGAACTCGCCGCGCCCGCGGTGCTGGAGCATCGGAACCAGGTAGACCGGCACCTCGGAGAGCTGCACCAGACGGGAGGCGGTACGACCGAGGGGCGTCTCGAGCGCAGCGCCGTGACTGTGACTGCCTACGACCAGCAGATCGACGCCAAGTTTCTGGGCCTCCTCGAGAATCATCTGCGGCGGGTCCCCCTGCACCACCCGGACGGCCTTGATCAGGCTCAGCTCATTCTCCGCATCGCCGATCTCGTCACGAAAACCCTCGAGAACCCGCTGCTCGATGCTGGCCATCACCGTGCCCAGGCCCTGGGCACGCAACTCCTTTAGCAAGGTCTCGTCCAGGTATGTCTGCAGGACGGATTCGGCGAACAGCCCGAGGGGCTCCACCGCGTGCACCACGTAGAGTTCGGCCCTGTGGGCCTTGGCGAGGGAAAGGGCATGTTGAAGGACATAGGGCGAGTACAACCCGAGGTCGGTCGCATAGAGGATCGAGCGAATCATGAGGCCTCCTACTGCCTGCTTGGCGGGCCTCGCATCAGCTTAGTCAGATCTTCGGCTCGTTGCTCACGCCATGCGGTACATGCCCGGTGGCGACCACTTCGCGGGCTTTCTCGCAATGGCCGGCCTGGTCGTCGAAGAATACATCGGCGCCAAAGGCATCGAGAATAGCGGACTTCTCGAGCCCGCCCAGGAAGAACGACTCGTCCAGGCGGATGTCCCAGTCGCGCAGGGTGCGGATCACCCGCTCATGGGCCGGAGCGGAGCGCGCGGTGACCAGCGCGGTACGAATCGGGCAGCCATCCACGGGCAATTCGCGCTGCAACTGGTTGAGCGCCGAGAGGAAGGGTTTGAACGGCCCACCGTCCAGCGGCCTCAATGCTGCCTCACGCTCGTGGGCCTGGAATGCAGCCAGCCCGCCGGACTGGTAGACGCGCTCAGCGTCATCGGCGAACAGCACGGCGTCGCCATCGAAGGCAATGCGCAACTCGCTGCTGGATGCCCTGCGTGGCGCGCCGGGGAGAATGGTCGCCGCGGCAAAACCTGCCTGCAACGCCACCCGGACGTCCTCCACATGGGTGGAGAGGAACAGGTGGCAGCCAAAGGCCTTCAGGTAAGGCCCGGGGCTGCGCCCACCGGAGAACGCCGCCCGGGAAATCGCCAGGCCGTGCTTCTGGATCGAATTGAACGCCCGCAGGCCGGTGTCGGCGCTATTGCGCGAGACCAGGATCACCTCTACCCGCGCCTGGCCGAGCTGCTCATTGAGGGCCAGCAACTTGTGCACCAGGGGAAAGGCATCACCCGGCTCCAGCAGCTCGTCTTCATGTTCGATCTGGTACTGGCGATAGGCTTCGATCCCTTCCGACTCGTAGACGCGATGGCTCTCATCGAGGTCGAACAGTGCCCGGGAGGAAATCGCCAGCACCAGCTTGTCGTTCAGCGCGCTCATCCTGGCGACTCACTCGGTGCGGTTGCGGGCATCGATGAAACGCAGCGCCTGGTAAAGCGCCCGGATTCGCGGGAGGTGACACCCTGCTGCTTCCGCAGCAGCCAGGGGGGCCGCATAGATGGCCTCGAGTTCAAGAGGCCGCCGCTGCACGTGGTCGTGGTACATGCTGGGCAGGTAGTCGGGCATGCGGTCCGTCGAGGCCAGCAACTTGCCAGCAAAGCCCTCCGGCAGGGTATGCCCGCAGGCCACGGCGCCCTCCACCACTTCCTGCATCAACGCCTGGATCAGCGCGCGGCTGTCCGGGTTGCCCATCAACGCGGTAGTGCCCGCATTGAGCACAACGGAAAGGCCGTTGTAGGGAACGTTCCACACCAACTTCTGCCAGCGCGCCTGTTCAAGGCTGGGCATGGCGGTGGAGTCCAGTCCGGCAGCCCTGAAGAAGGCCACCCCCTCCTCGAGAAGGGCCATGCGCTCGGCGGCGTCGGTCGCGGGCCCGCTGTGGTAGCCGAGGTTCACGGCCCCCAGAGACTGGTGTACCACGTGCCCCGGGGCCTCGCGGTGGACGCAGATGTAACAGAGCCCGCCCAGCAGGTTGAGGTGCGCGGGCAGCAGGGGGCGCAATGCCTCCTCCACCCCAAGGCCGTTCTGCAACAGCACCACCCGGGCGCCCGGCGCAGCGACCTGGCTGATCAACGGTGCCAGCTCGGCATTGCTGGTGGTCTTCGCCCCCACCAGCAGCCAGTCGCACGGGGGCATCGCCGCCGCATCCCGGTAGGCGTTCACCGGGTGCAGCGCCAGCTCGCCATGAACGGCACTGGACAGGCGCAGCCCCTGGCGGCTCACGGTCTCGTATTCACTGCGAAGGAGGAAATGCACATCGAATCCGGCGCGGGCAAGCAGCAGCCCGTAGAAACCGCCAATGGCGCCGGTGCCGATGATGCCGATGCGGGGGGATGGGGTCGAACTCATCAGGGCAGCTCCTCAGCCTGGCGCTGGTGGGCAGTCGCCAGATTCTCGTTCAGGTCAGCGTCCCGCAACGTACTGTGCAGGGCGCCAAGAAATTGGCCATCCCGCACCAGGAACAGAGCGGGAAGGTGGAATACCTCGTAGCGCTGGACCAGGCCACCATTATCGGCGGCGTCTATCCAGCACAATCGGTCGACGGCCAGGTCGAAGCTGGGCAAATGGCGGCGCGCCCACCGGCAACTGGCACAGCCTATGCTGGTGAATATCAGCAGGGAGGTTCCGGGCAGACTGAGCAGACGCTGATCAGCGTCGAAGTCGCTCAACTCGATTTCATGCAAGCCGCATCCTCCAACCGGGCCAGACCACTGGCACAAGGGAGTACTCATATGCGCCGATTCCTGCGTCACCCCAGCGACCTACCGGTCGAACTGGTTCTGCGCAAGCACAACTTCCTGCCGCGACAGCGGCTGCACAATATCAGCCTCGGCGGGGTGGCGTGCAACTCCACGAGGGGCTTCCGCAAGGGCACGGCAATCGAGCTGCGAATCCCCCTGCTGGGTGAGCAGGCCAACTGCCCAGGGGTCGTGGCCTGGTGCCGCAAGCAGCCGGACGACTACCTCGTCGGCATCTGCTTCACCGACGAGGAGTCCCTGTTCCGCGCCCGCATGGTGGAGCAGGTCTGCCAGATCGAGGCCTACCGCAAGCAGCGCGAGGCGGAGTCGGGCGAAACGCAGCCCATCGAGCAGATCGCCGAAGAGTGGATTACCCAGCATGCCACCGAGTTCTCGGCCGCCAGCCTGAACTGACCGCTTCCGTCCAATTGCGACCTTGGCGCCATTGTCTAGCCACTGCCTAAAGCGTTAAGGTTCCGCGTCCCTGCCACGCCTTCAATGCCGTGCTCCGCCGCTCGGGGGATGGTGGCGGTCAAGCACCCGTGACCCGACGACTGAATTCCAATGACTAGCACCATGGCTGATTTACCGCTCGACGACCTGAACGTTGCCTCCAACGAGACCCTGATCACCCCGGCGCAGCTGAAACGCGAAATCCCCCTGACGGACGCCGCCCTGCAGACCGTCGCCCATGGCCGCCAGGTGGTCCGTGACATCCTCGACGGCAAGGACCACCGCCTGTTCGTGGTCGTGGGGCCCTGCTCCATCCACGACATCAAGGCTGCCCACGAATACGCCGACCGCCTCAAGGGCCTGGCTGCCGAGGTCTCCGACACGCTGTTCCTGGTCATGCGCGTGTACTTCGAGAAGCCCCGCACCACCGTCGGCTGGAAAGGCCTGATCAACGACCCCTACCTGGATGACTCCTTCAAGATCCAGGACGGCCTGCACATCGGTCGCCAGCTCCTGCGTGACCTGGCCGAGAAAGGGCTGCCGACCGCCACCGAAGCCCTGGACCCAATCTCCCCGCAGTACCTGCAGGATCTGATCAGCTGGTCGGCCATCGGCGCCCGCACCACCGAATCCCAGACCCACCGCGAGATGGCTTCCGGCCTGTCTTCGGCCGTGGGCTTCAAGAACGGCACCGACGGCAGCCTGACCGTGGCCATCAACGCCCTGCAGTCGGTGTCGAGCCCGCATCGCTTCCTTGGCATCAACCAGGAAGGCGGCGTCTCCATCGTCACCACCAAAGGCAACGCCTATGGCCACGTGGTGCTGCGTGGCGGCAACGGCAAGCCGAACTATGACTCGGTCAGCGTCGCCGTCTGCGAGCAAGCCCTGACCAAGGCCAGCATCAAGCCGAACATCATGGTCGACTGCAGCCATGCCAACTCCAACAAGGACCCATCGCTGCAACCGCTGGTGATGGACAACGTTGCCAACCAGATCCTCGAGGGCAACAACTCCATCGTCGGCCTGATGGTGGAAAGCCACCTGGGCTGGGGTGCCCAATCCATTCCCAAGGACCTCAACCAGTTGCAGTACGGCGTCTCCATCACCGATGCCTGCATCGACTGGGATACCACCGAGAAGACCCTGCGCTCCATGCACGCCAAGCTCAAGGACGTGCTGCCCAAGCGCAAGCGCAGCTGAAAGGGCTGCTGCTGAAACAAAAACGCCGGGCATTGCCCGGCGTTTTTGTTTCAGCGTCTTCACTCCTTCGGAGCGTGGCGCTGGCGGCGTTCGATATAGCGCTCCACATAGGAGCATGAAGGAATCACGGTGTAACCCTGGTCTTCGGCAAAGCTCAGCGCCTTCTCGGTCAGCGCCGCAGCAATGCCACGTCCGCGCAGCGCGTTCGGCACGAAGGTCCTGTAGATATCCAGGGTCTGCTTGCCGAGATCCATATAGGCCAGGTAAGCACGGTGACCATCCACGGTGGTCTCGAACTGATGACCTGCCTGGTCATGATGGATGGACAACGCCTCGCTCATCGCAACTCCTCTGCGGGTTTAGAACATCACCCGTACCTTATCTATCTTTTCGAGCCGAAGGAACATTTCAGCCGAGCCGGACCCAAATTGGACACTGAGAAACGCCTTACCGTTCTCCACCTTGTGTAATACACCTTGGTAATAGGCGCCATCGTAGGTGATGAATTGCAGGCGTTTACCCTTGTATCCCGCCAGATCAGAGACTTGGACGAACTCGTAGCGCGGCGAGGCACCGGCGTTTTCATCTTTTTCGACTTCGGCGGACACCCGCTCGTTGCCCTTCATCTCCGGCCGCTTGGTGGTATCGACCCAGGAGAAGGCGATCGGCTGGACAGCCTGCTGGTTGACCAGCACCACCGGGCGCAGCATGCCGATCACATCCTTCGGCTCGAAGAACTCCAGGCCTTCCCAGGCCATGCCCTCGCTCGGGCTCAGCTCCAGGCGCAGTGCCTGGGGATCGCTCAGGTAACGACCGTAGGCCTCCAGCACGGCAGGCTCAAGTGCGACGCGTTGGGCGCGCAGGTTGCGGTCGAACTGCTCCACCGCCGTCTTGAGGTAGGCCTCGCGTGACTGGCCCAGCTTGCCGGCACAGAAGTCCTGCACCTTGCGCTGGTACTGGTTGTCGTTCAGCTCGAACACCACGCTGGAGACGCGCGGCGGGTTGACCCGCAGGTCACCCGGGTTGTCCGGCATGTTGATCAGGGAAAGGCTGAGACGGGTATCCCCCATGTCGCGGGTATCGGCCTTGAGGTTGAAGGTCAGGCGCTTGGCACCCTCCTCCAGCTGGTACGAGAACTGGGCATCGGTCTCGAACGTCCGGTAGCCCATGTCCAGCAACTCGTTGGTGCCGATGTGGCTCACCTTGCCGCATGCAACCTCACTCATTGCAGTGAAGATGCTGCGCTCGGCCGGCGCGTCATAGAGCTGCTGCATGAACGGGCCATGGACTGCCAGTTGCAGCCCCTTTAGCTCGACGGACATCTGCTTGGGCAGCTTGCCCTCCTCCAGACGCTCCTTGAAACTCAGCAGCTCACGGAGCCCGTTGAAGCGCAGCTGCGCGTGCTGCACCTGCAGGCTGTCCCCCAGGGCAGGAACGCGGATCGTGACGTTCTCCAGCCCGACACGGCCGTCGAACGACGACGTGATGCCGCCGTAGCTGATGTCCATCACCGGCGAGAGCTTGGTGACCGCCTCGTTCATGATGGAACGCACGGAGAGCCACAAAGAACCCTTGATCAGCACGGCCAGCGCAAGAACACCCAGCACCGCCCACTTGAGAAGTTTTGCCATGACGCCATCCTTGAGGCGGTAAAAAATGCGACGAGCTTATCAGTGCGCCCAAGGTGCCACCATCCGCCACACGATGGCGGTACAAACACTTTTCCATTACGTGAAGAAGTTCACTGAAGAGTGCGGGTGACGGCAACTTGCTGTCCGGCGCTGACAGGTCAATTCAACTTATCGATAACCCATTGCAGCCCACTCAACAGCTCAATGCCGCATACAGCAGCTAGAATTTGAACTTCGCTTGTGGTGAACAGCGGCTTTCTGGTCGTTTTTTGCTCAAGCGCCCGTGGCCAGTGGGGTAAAAAGGCAGCCAAGGTGAAAAAAAAGTGTCCGCCTTGCGCCCCGTCAGTTTACTTACTACAAGTTATGGGTAGTATGTACGCCGGCTAATTTCCCACGCTCGGGGAATTGCTTTTAATGGAAATGTCCACCTTAAAGGGGAACACGATGAACAACGTTCTGAAATTCTCTGCTCTGGCTCTGGCTGCTGTTCTGGCCACCGGTTGCAGCAGCGCCTCCAAAGAAACCGAAGCTCGTCTGACCGCTACCGAAGACGCAGCTGCTCGTGCTCAAGCCCGTGCTGACGAAGCCTACCGCAAGGCTGACGAAGCTCTGGCCGCCGCTCAGAAAGCCCAGCAGACCGCTGACGAGGCTAACGAGCGCGCTCTGCGCATGCTGGAAAAAGCCAGCCGCAAGTAATAGCCCACAAGGCTTTTACCTGAAACCGACCCAGGCAACTGGGTCGGTTTTTTATTGCCTGCACAAAGTCGCCGGCAATAAAAAACCCGCCACCCGAATGGGAGGCGGGTCTTCTGGATGCGATCAGAGTGCGGGCGTAGCGCTGGCAGCAACCGACGTCGAAGGCTCGGCGATCTCCACCGGCAGGCCGTCTTCGGCCGCCACCACCTCACGCACCACGTCCCAGTCCAAGCGGATGGTGTTGACCAGGTCCTCGCGCTTGAGCAGCGCATTGATCACCGCAGTGTGCTTGTCGACCACCGACGGATCGCCATGGTCGTCCAGCGGAGCGTGGGCCTCCAGGTAGATCTTGCCGCCGCTGACACCGAACTTGTACGGCTCGTTGATCACACGCACCGGCGTGCCCACCGGCGCCATCTTGGCCAGCTCCAGCACGTTGTTGTTGAGCATGCGGAAGCAGCCGTGGCTGACACGCATCCCGATGCCGAACTTCTTGTTGGAGCCGTGGATCAGGTAACCCGGCAGGCCCAGGGTGAACTTGAACGGACCGAGGGGGTTGTTCGGCCCCGCCGGTACCACGGTCGGAAGCGGGTCGCCATCGGCAGCGTGCTCTTCACGGATCGACTTGGGCGGGTACCAGGCCGGATTCGGCGTCTTGGCCGTGATCTTGGTGGTGCTGATCGGCGAGCCCCAGCCTTCCCGGCCAATGCCCAGCGGATAGGTGTGCACCACGTTCTGCCCTTTCGGGAAGTAGTACATCCGGTACTCGGCGAGGTTGATCACGATCCCCTCGCGCGGCCCCGGCGGCAGGATGAAGCGGGTCGGCAGGATGATCTCGGCGCCTTCGCCCGGCAGCCAGGGATCAACGCCGGGGTTGGCCGCGACCATCTCCAGGTAGCCCAGGTCATTGGCCACGCCGATGTCGGCGAAGGTGTCCTCGTACTTGGCCTTGATCACCTGGACCTGGCCAACGATATCCTCCCCGGGGGGCGGCAGGGGCAGCTCCAGTGCTGCGGCGTTACCGGCCAGCACAGCGGCGGCCAGAGACAGGGTACGGGCGACGGCGGGAACGCGCGACAACATCCGGGAATCCTTGGCTGAGGGTTGAAAAATGAGTGGCGGATTGTACACCGGCCCGCCAGCAGCCGGGAGGCTAGCTGTCAGGCCACTCCGGCCGCTTGCCATCGCGCTGCGCCTCGAGTTCCTGCTTGCAGAACGGGCACAACCGGCGGTCCTGCAGAAGGCTGCGGCCCACCTCGCACCAACGGGGCATGGCCGGCAGCAGACCGCCGCACAACGTACGGTCGGCGTAGCCCCCCAACTCGAGCTGGCGCGCCACCAGATGCAGGCGGACCTCACGGCAGGCGAACAGGTCGAGCTGCTCGTCTGGCTCGATCAGCTTATAGGCGTGCAGGGACCAGGCGGGGCGAGGCATGGGGGACTCCGGAGCGGGTGCGCAACATTAGCCGAAAGCCCCGCCTCGGAAAAGCCTCAAAGCAGCGGCTGGAGCGACGGCCAGACGTTTTCCAGCAGCTTTGGCTGGGCACCGGCAGCCGGATGGATACCGTCGGCCTGCATCATGCCCTCCACGCCTCCGACGCCCTCGAGAAAGAACGGCACCAGCGGCACCTGCTGTTCCTTGGCCACATCACTGAACACACGAGCGAACGCGTCGGTGTAGCGCTTGCCATAGTTGGGCGGCAGGCGCATCCCCAGCACCAGCACCTTGGCGCCCACCTGCCGGGACTGCTCAACCATCGAGGCAAGATTCTGTTGCAATTGCGCAGGGGGCTGGCCACGCAAGCCATCGTTGCCACCCAGCTCGATGATCACCACTTCCGGCTTGTGCTCGCCCAGCAGCGCAGGCAGCCGCGCAGCCCCGCCAGCACTGGTGTCGCCGCTGATGGACGCGTTCACCACACGGTGATCGAGACGCTCGGAATCGAGCTTTTTCTGCAGCAGGGAGACCCAGCCCTGGCTGGTTTCCAGCCCCAAAGCGGCGCTGATACTATCCCCGACGACCAGCACGGTCCCCGCCGCAGCCTCCTGCGCCAGCAGCAACAGCCCCAGGCAGCAGCCCATCCACCCAGCACGCATCGGATTCTCCATGAGCCCAAGCATTCTCAATGCGCGGCACCTTAGCAAAGTGGTCCCCAGCGCGGAAGGTGAACTGACCATCCTCCAGGGGCTCGACCTGGACCTCGCGCAAGGCGACAGCCTGGCCATCGTCGGCAGCTCCGGCTCGGGCAAATCCACCCTCCTCGGCCTGCTGGCTGGGCTCGACCTGCCCAGCTCCGGCGAAGTCACCCTGGCCGGTCACCACCTCTCGCGGCTGGACGAAGACGAGCGCGCCCGCGTGCGGGCCGAGCATGTCGGCTTCGTGTTCCAGTCCTTCCAGTTGCTGGACAGCCTCAACGCCCTCGAGAACGTCATGCTGCCCCTCGAACTGGAAGGCCACCGCGATGCCCGTCAGCGCGCCCGCAGCCTGCTCGAACGGGTCGGCCTCGGCCAGCGGCTGACGCATTACCCCCGCCAACTGTCCGGCGGTGAGCAGCAGCGCGTTGCCCTGGCCCGCGCCTTCGCCGCCGAGCCGGACGTGCTCTTCGCCGACGAGCCCACCGGCAACCTCGACAGCCACACCGGCGAGCGCATCACCGACCTGCTCTTCGAAATGAACCAGGAGCGCGGCACCACCCTGGTGCTGGTCACCCACGACGAACGCCTGGCCCATCGCTGCCAGCGCCTGATCCGCCTGGAAGCCGGCCACCTGATCGACCGGGTGGAACCCTGATGGCGATGAAGGGAAGCCTGCCACTCTCGCGCCTGTTCGCACTGGCCCTGCGCCAACTGCTGCGGGACGCCCGCGCCGGCGAACTGCGCGTGCTGTTCTTCGCCCTGCTGGTCGCCGTGGCCGCCAGCAGCGCCATCGGCTACTTCGGCGCCCGCCTCAACGGCGCGATGTTGCTGCGCGCCACCGAATTCCTCGGTGCCGACCTGCTGCTCAGCGGCTCCTCCCCCGCCGACGCCGAACAGGTGGAGGTCGGCACCCGCTTCGGCCTGCGCCATGCAAGCGCCGTCGAGTTCTCCAGCGTGATCGCCGGCGACAACGGCATCCAGCTCGCCAGCGTCAAGGCCGTGAACGGCAGCTACCCCTTGCGCGGCGAACTGCGCAGCGCCGCCCAACCCTACGGTGAAGAGCAGGCCGGTGCCGGCCCCGCGCCGGGTGAAGCCTGGGCCGAATCACGCCTGTTCACCGCCCTCGACATCAAGCCTGGCGACAGCGTCGACGTCGGCCAGAAGACCCTGCGCCTGACCCGCGTACTCACCTACGAACCCGACCGCGCCGGCGACTTCTACAGCCTCACCCCGCGCCTGATGATGAACCTGGCCGACCTTGATGCCACCGGCGTGGTACAGCCCGGCAGCCGCGTCCGCTACAGCGAACTGTGGAGCGGCCCGGCCGAAGCTCTGGCACGCTACCGTGCCGCCCTGGAGCCCACCCTCGCCGCCAACCAGCGCATCGAAGATGCACGCGACGGCAACCGCCAGGTCGGCGGCGCCCTCTCCCGCGCCGAGCGCTACCTCAACCTCGCCAGCCTCGCCGCCGTGCTGCTCGCGGGTGTAGCGGTCGCCCTCTCCGCCGCCCGTTTCGCCGCCCGGCGTTTCGACGCCAGCGCCTTGCTGCGCTGCCTCGGCCTGTCCCGCCGCGAAGCACTCACCCTGTATGCCCTGCAGCTGGCCATCCTGGGCCTGGCAGCCAGCCTCGTGGGCGCCCTGCTCGGCTGGCTTGCCCAACTGGGCTTGTTCCACCTGCTGCGGGAACTGCTGCCCGCGGAAGTCCCATCCGGCGGTTTCATTCCAGCCCTAGCGGGGATCACCACCGGCCTGGTGGCCCTCGCCGGCTTCGCCCTGCCGCCCCTGGCCGCACTCGGCCGCGTACCGCCGCTGCGGGTGCTGCGCCGGGACCTGCTCCCCGTACCGCCCAGCGCCTGGCTGGTCTACGGCGCCGCCATCCTCGCCCTCGGGCTGATCATGTGGCGCCTGAGCCTGGACCTGAAACTGACCCTCGCCCTGCTCGGCGGCGGGCTGCTCGCCACCCTGCTGCTGGGTGGCCTCATGCTGCTGGGGCTCAATGCCCTGCGCCGGGTCCTCGCCCGCGCCGCCCTGCCCTGGCGCCTCGGGCTGGGCCAGCTGCTGCGCCACCCGCTGGCCGCCGCCGGCCAGTCGCTCGCCTTCGGCCTGATCCTGCTGGCCATGGCCCTGGTCGCCCTGCTGCGTGGCGAACTGCTGGACACCTGGCAGGACCAGCTGCCGGAAAACGCCCCGAACTACTTCGTCCTCAACGTCCTGCCTGCCGACAAGGACGCCTTCGACCAGCGCATCCAGGCCCTCTCCCCCCATGCCGCGCCGCTCTACCCGGTGATCCCGGGGCGCCTGACCCGCATCAACGGCCAGCCCGCCAGCGAGCACGCCACCGAGGACTCCCAGGGCGAGCGCGCCTTGCAGCGCGACCTCAGCCTCACCTGGTCCGCCGAGCTGCCGCCGGGCAACAGCCTCAGCGCCGGCCAGTGGTGGGACGAGGCAGCGCCCGACGAACTGCCCGGCGTCTCGGTGGAGGCCAAGCTCGCCACCAACCTCGGCCTCAAGCTGGGCGATCGGCTCGGCTTCGTGGTCGGCGGCATGGAACGGGAAGTACGCATCACCAGCCTGCGCACCGTCGACTGGGACAACTTCCAGCCCAACTTCTTCATGATCTTCGCGCCCGGCTCCCTGGCCGACCTGCCCACCACCTACCTCACCAGCTTCTACCTGCCGCGGGGTCACGACCGCGAACTGGTGCAGCTGGCGCGGGACTTCCCGGCCGTCACCCTGCTGGAGGTGGAAGCCATCCTCAAGCAGCTGCGCAGCATCCTCGCCCAGGTGACGGTGGCGGTGGAGTTCGTCCTGCTGTTCGTGCTCGCCGCAGGCCTGGCGGTGCTCTTCGCCGGCCTGCAGTCCACCCTCGACGAGCGCCTGCGCCAGGGCGCACTGCTGCGGGCCCTGGGGGCCGAGCGGCGCCTGCTGCAACAGGCCCGACGCCGCGAGTTCGCCCTGCTCGGCGCCTGCAGCGGCCTGCTGGCGGCACTGGGCTGCGAACTGGTCAGCGCCCTCCTTTATACCTACGCCTTCAACCTGGACTGGAAGCCACACCCCTGGCTGCTGCTCCTGCCGGTCATCGGCGCCCTGCTGGTCGGCAGCGCAGGCCTGCTGGGCACGCGCCGCGCGCTGACGGCCAGCCCGCTCCAGGTCCTGCGCGAAGGCTGACCCTGCCGTGGCCGCCGAGCCCTTGCTAGACTCGGCGGCCCGTTCCCGGAGACACCCCTGCCCCATGAGCCGCTACCGCCCCCCTCGTACCGCCGGCACCCCGCTGATCACCCCCGAAGGCGAAGCCCGCCTGCGCGCCGAACTGCACGAGCTCTGGCACGTGCGCCGGCCCAAGGTGACCCAGGCCGTCAGCGAAGCCGCCGCCCAGGGCGACCGCTCCGAGAACGCCGAATACACCTACGGCAAGAAGATGCTGCGGGAGATCGACAGCCGCGTGCGCTTCCTCACCAAGCGCCTGGAGAACCTCAAGGTGGTTCGCGAGCGCCCGGCGGACCCGGGCAAGGTGTACTTCGGTGCCTGGGTCACCCTGGAAGACGAGGACGGCGAACAGGCCCGCTACCGCATCGTCGGGCCGGACGAGCTGGACCTGAAGCAGAACCTCATCAGCATCGATTCGCCGCTGGCCCGCGCCCTGGTGGGCAAGCCGCTGGACGCCGAGGTCCGGGTCAACACGCCCACCGGCGAGAAGACCTGGTACCTGGTGGAGATCGAGTACCCCTGAATCAGCGGCGGGTGATCAGCCCCTGGCGGGCGACCCGGACCAGCTCGTGCACCAGTTCCTCAAGGTCCTCCGCGCAAGGCGCCTGGACCACCGCCATGTCGAAACTGTCCCGGGCGTAGCGCTGCATGGCCTGGGCATCGAGGGCGAACTGGATGAGCAGGTTGCGCGACCCGTTCCAGCGCTTCGGCCAGCCGTCGAGGTAACGCAGCAACTTGGGTTGGTTGGCACCGCTGAGCAGGATGCGCGGATTGCGCGGCGCGGGGCCGGTGGTGATGGGGGTCAGGCGGATCTGGGGTTGCGGACAGGTCATGTTGTCGTGTCTCTGCCTCGTTGTTGCCGCTGGGCAGCGGTGGAGGCGACACCGAACCAGCGCTTTAGCAGTATTTTTCGAGGGGAATCCCCTGCCGCGCCCTGCAAGTAGCTGTCTTAAATCGGCGCATGGGGCGAAATCCTAGAGAAGGCGCCTCGGCACTGTCAAGACAACTCTCGTCACCCTTTGGGAAGATTCCGAACGCCACCCTCCCCCCTTCAATTCCACCCAGGATCGCCATGCCAACACCGCCCCTGCGCCTGTTCTTCGCCCTGCCACTGCCCGACCCCATCGCCTCGACCATGGCCAGCTGGCGCGACAGCCTCGATTGCGGCGGCCAGCCGGTGGCGGTCGCCAACCTGCACCTCACCCTCGCCTTCCTGGGCAGCCAACCCAGCGAACGCCTCGATGAGCTCCTCGCCCTGGCGGACGGCATCCAGGCCGATGCCTTCCCCCTCCACCTGGACCGACTGGACCTCTGGCAGCAGGGGCTGCTGCACCTGGCGCCCAGCCAGCCGCCCGCCGCCCTGCTGAACCTGGCTTCAACCCTCGCCGAGCGCCTCAACGCCGCCGGCTTCCCCGAGGAGCGCCGCGCCTACCGCCCTCACGTCACCCTGGCCCGGCGGGCTCGCCAGCGCCCCGAGGGCGCACCCCAAACCTTCGATTGGGTCGCCGACCGCTTCACCCTGTTTTCTTCGGAAAACCACGGAGACCGCCTCCACTACCGCGCCGTGCACAGTTGGCCGTTACGGGCAGACGACTCAAACGCACGTTTCACTCAGTAACAGGGAAACGGCCCGCATCGTTGGGTGAACGGCTGTAAACAACGGCGAAACGCCCGCCCTAGAAGGCACGGGCACCTGCGGCCCGCACTGGCATGGAATCTGCCACGGGCTCCACGCCGATGTGCGCCCCCAGGACGGGGCGCGAAGTAGCAGGGACGCACTCCACACTGCCTGTTCCACCACCCACGAGAGCACCCGATGAACAACAACAAGATCCTGCTCGCGCTCGCCCTGGGAGTCGGCCTGGCCGCCTCCGGAGAATCACTGGCCGCCACCGGCTACACCCAGACCCGTTATCCCATCGTGCTGGCCCACGGCATGCTGGGCTTCGACAGCATCCTCGGCGTCGACTACTGGTACGGCATCCCCTCCGCCCTGCGACGTGACGGCGCCAGCGTGTACGTCACCGAGGTGAGCCAGCTGAACACCTCCGAGGCACGCGGCGAAGAGCTGCTGGAACAGGTGGAAGAGATCGTCGCCATCAGCGGCAAGCCCAAGGTCAACCTCATCGGCCACAGCCACGGCGGCCCGACCATCCGCTACGTCGCCGGCGTACGCCCCGACCTGATCGCCTCCGCCACCAGCGTCGGCGGCCCGCACAAGGGCTCCGCCACCGCCGACTTCCTGCGCCAGATCCCTCCGGGCTCTGCCGGTGAAGCCGTCCTGGCCGGCATCGTCAACGGCCTCGGCAGCCTCATCAACTTCCTCTCCGGCAGCCGCAGCACCCAGCCGCAGAACGCACTCGGTTCCCTGGAGTCGCTCAACAGCCAGGGCGCGGCCCGCTTCAACGCCAAGTTCCCCCAGGGCATCCCCACCACCGCCTGCGGCGAAGGCGCCTACCAGGTCAATGGCGTGCGCTACTACTCCTGGAGCGGCACCAGCCCGATGACCAACCTGCTGGACGTCAGCGACGGCCTGCTGGCCGCCACCGCCCTGACCTTCAAGGGCGAAGCCACCGACGGCCTCGTCGGCCGCTGCAGCTCCCACCTGGGCAAGGTGGTGCGTGACAACTACCGCATGAACCACCTGGACGAAGTCAACCAGACCTTCGGCCTCGTCAGCCTGTTCGAGACCGACCCCGTCACCGTCTACCGGCAACATGCCAACCGCCTGAAGAACGACGGACTGTGACCCAACGGGCGGGGCCTTCGGGCCCCGCCCCCTGTTCGAGGTGCCCGTGAAGAAACTCCTGCTGTCCCTGCCCCTGCTGTTCGCCGGCTGCCTCGCCGCCCTGCTCTACATCGACACCGGCCAGGCCCGCCGTGCCGCGCCTGTCGTCACCGCACCGGCCCCGGAGGCCAGCGACCCGGCCCTCTCCCCCGAACCGGCCGCCAG